>JAOPVG010000112.1 GCA_025966255.1 Jatrophihabitans sp. | reverse complement strand
TGCTCATGCGTCAGAACTCTCCAACTCAGGGGTGAAGCCCAGCCGAGCCTCGATGGCGGTCATGATGCGCTGCTGCAGGTCCGGGACGCCGATGCGCTCGACGACGTCGGCGAAGAAGCCACGGACGACCAGTCGGCGCGCTTCGTCCTCCGGGATGCCGCGGGACTGCAGGTAGAACAACTGCAGGTCGTCGAATCGTCCCGTGGTGCTGGCGTGGCCGGCGCCGGCGATCTCGCCGGTCTCGATCTCCAGGTTGGGCACGGAATCGGCCCGCGCGCCGTCGGACAGCAGCAGGTTGCGGTTCATCTCGTACGTGCTCGTGCCCTTCGCGGCCGGGCGGATGCGGACGTCGCCGATCCACACGGTGCGGGCCGAGTTGCCGAGCAGCGCGTTCTTGTAGAGCACATTCGACGTGCAACTCGGGGCGTCGTGGTCGACGAACAGCCGCGACTCGAAATGCTGCTCGTCGCCGGCGAAGCTGACACCGAGGAGTTCAGCGCGCCCGCCCGGTCCGCCGAAACGCACCGTGGGAACGATGCGCACGACCGAGCCGCCGAGCGTGATGTTCGTGTGGCGGTAGGTCGCGTCCCGCCCGACGAGCGCGGCGTAGGACGAGAGCTGCACCGAACCCGCATCGGCCGAGTTGACCGCGACGACGCTCAATGACGCGCCGTCGCCGATCACGAACTCGATGTTCGCGGCCACGCGGATGAGGCCGAGGTGGTCGATGACCATCGTCGCCTTGGCGTTCGCGCCGATCTCCACGACATGATGCGTGTAGGACCGACCGCTGATGCCCCGGCGGGTCAGCACGATCGGCTCGGTGAGCTCGGCCCCGGCGTCGACCGTGACGTGCAGGCTGCGCCGCGCATGCGCCATGGCCAGCGCGCTGACGCGGTCGGTCGGCGTGAGCGCGGTCCCGAAGGCGTCGAGGCTGTGCGGATCGACGACGCTGACGTGCGCGCCGGCCGGAACCGATTCCTCGCCCTCGATGACGCCGTCGGGCTCGAACGGCTCGAAGAACTCCCGCAGGCGGGCCAGCGGGCTGAACCGCCAGTCCTCCTGCGAGGCGTTCGGGATCGGGAAGTCGTCCGGATCGCGCGAGGTGAAGCGTTCGGCCGGCGAGCCCGACTTGGTTGCCAATGCGGTCATTCGCGGGGTCCCTGCGGAATCGTGGAGCGTTCTTGGCGGAGCGATTTCGTGGGGGTGCTCACTTAGCCGACCGCTCCTTCCATCTGGAGTTCGATCAGCCGGTTGAGCTCGAGCGCGTATTCCATCGGCAGCTCACGAGCGATCGGCTCGACGAAGCCGCGCACGACCATCGCCATCGCCTCGTCCTCGGACATGCCGCGGCTCATCAGGTAGAACAGCTGGTCCTCGCTGACCTTGGACACCGTCGCCTCGTGGCCCATCGACACGTCGTCCTCGCGGACATCGACGTAGGGATAGGTGTCGGAGCGGCTGATGTCGTCGACCAGCAGGGCGTCGCACTTCACCGTGGAGCGGCTGTGGTGCGCGCCCTTGTTCACCTGGACGAGCCCGCGATAGGACGTGCGGCCACCGCCACGCGCCACCGACTTGGAGATGATCGTCGAGGACGTGTGCGGTGCGAGGTGCAGCATCTTGGCGCCGGCATCCTGGTGCTGGCCCTCGCCGGCGAACGCGACCGAGAGCACCTCACCCTTGGCGTACTCGCCGGTCAGCCACACGGCCGGGTACTTCATCGTCACCTTGGAGCCGATGTTGCCGTCGACCCACTCCATGGTGGCGCCGGCCTCGGCCTTGGCCCGCTTGGTGACCAGGTTGTAGACGTTGTTCGACCAGTTCTGGATGGTCGTGTAGCGGCAGCGGCCGCCCTTCTTGACGATGATCTCGACGACCGCCGAGTGCAGCGAGTCAGAGCTGTAGATCGGCGCGGTGCAGCCTTCGACGTAGTGCACGTAGGCGTCTTCGTCGACGATGATCAGCGTCCGCTCGAACTGGCCCATGTTCTCGGTGTTGATCCGGAAGTAGGCCTGCAGCGGGATCTCGACGTGAACGCCCTTCGGCACGTAGATGAACGAGCCACCCGACCACACCGCGGTGTTGAGCGCGGAGAACTTGTTGTCGCCCGACGGGATGACCGAGCCGAAGTACTCCTCGAACAGCTCGGGGTACTCCTTCAGCGCGGTGTCGGTATCGAGGAAGATGACGCCCTGCTTCTCGAGCTCCTCGTTGATCTTGTGATAGACGACCTCGGATTCGTACTGGGCCGCGACCCCGGAGATCAGCCGCTGCTTCTCGGCCTCGGGGATGCCGAGCTTGTCGTAGGTGCTCTTGATGTCGGCCGGCAGGTCGTCCCAGGTCGCAGCCTGCTTCTCCGTCGACCGGACGAAGTACTTGATGTTGTCGAAGTGGATGCCCGACAGGTCGGAACCCCAGTTGGGCATGGGCTTCTTGTCGAAGATCGACAGCGCCTTCAGGCGGCGCTGCAGCATCCAGTCCGGCTCGCTCTTCTTGGCCGAGATGTCGCGGACCACCAGCTCGGACAGGCCGCGCTGCGCGCTGGCACCCGCGACGTCGCTGTCGGACCAGCCGAAGCCGTAGCGGCCGAGGGAATCGATCTGCTCGTCCTGGGTGAGCGAGCGTTCGGGGGCGGTGGTCATAAGTCAGTTCCTCCCGGGTTGGGCGGTGGCGTGCGTTGGGCGGGGCGGATCCGGAATGTGCGTGGTGCAGACACCGTCGCCGTGGGCGATGGTGGCGAGTCTCTGGACGTGCGTGCCGAGCACCTGCTCGAACGCGCGGGTCTCGGCCTCGCACAGCTGCGGGAATTCCGCAGCGACGTGGGCGACCGGGCAGTGGTGCTGGCAGAGCTGAACGCCGACGCCGGCGTGCTCGGTCGTGGAAGCGTAGCCATTGCTGGACAACGCTCCGGCCAGGGCCTCGGCCCGCGTGGCCAGCGGCGCATCGGGGTCGACGTGGTCGGCCAGCCGGGCGGCGAGGGTCTGGGCGCGGTGCTCGGCGAAGGCCGTGACGGCCTGCTCGCCGCCGGTCTCGCGCAGGTAGCGCAGGGCGGTGTTGGCGAGGTCGTCGTAACCGTGCGGGAACGCAGCCCGGCCTTCGTCGGTGAGGGCGTAGGCTCGCGCCGGGCGGCCCCGGCTGCGGCGTGGCGCCGGACGGGGGTCGCACTCGACGAACAAACCGTCGGATACCAGGGCGTCGAGGTGCCGGCGGATCGCGGCGGCGGACAGGCCGAGCTGCTCGGCCAGGGCCGCCGCACACTGCGGGCCCCGCTCGAGAACGATGCGCGCGACGGCGTCGCGGGTGCGGTCTCCCGTCCGGTCGCAGGCGCTAAGCGCGCCCGTTCCGGTACCAGTCGGGATTTTCACAACACCAGTATGACGTATTTCGAAATCGCCCGCACAACCGCCCCCGGTCCCCGCGGGCGATAGGTTGCCCTGGTGCTTTACCGGACCCTGGAACTGACCCTCGTACCGGCGTTGCGTGCTGCCTACCGCCCCGTTGTGACGGGCCTGGAGAACGTTCCGCGCGCTGGTGCAGTGATCATCGCTGCCAATCACGTGTCGTTCGCGGACGAGGTTTTCACCCCGCTGGCGGCGCGTCGACAGATTTACTACTTCGCCAAGGCCGAGTACTTCACCACCCCCGGCCTGCGGGGCAAGCTCATGGCCGGGTTCTTCAACAGCATGGGGCACGTGCCCGTCGCCCGTGGGGACGTGCGATCCGCTGCCGCCGTCATCGACATCGGGGTCGAGGTGTTGGGGAAGGGACGGGCCCTGGGCATCTACCCGGAAGGCACCCGCTCCCCCGATGGCCAGCTCCACAAGTTCCGCACCGGCGTCGCACGGGTGGCGCTGCGCAGCGGCGCCCCCATCGTCCCGGTCGGGCTGGTCGGCACGCGGGAGGTGAAGTCCGCGGACAGCCCGCGGTGGCACCGGGTACCCGTGGAGGTGCACTTCGGCGCGCCGATGCACTTCGGTGATCGGGCCGACGAGGAGCGCAGTTCGCGCGTCCTTCGAGAGATCACCGAGACGGTGCGGACGGCCGTCCAGAGTCTGTCCGGCCAGCGATACGTCGACACGTTCGCGTCCAACCTGAAGGCCGCCGAGTAGCCGGTCGGGGCTCGGGTTAACCGATTCCTAGACTGAGCAGGTGTCCGCCGATTCCGCAGCCGTCGAGATCGTGGATCTCGTCAAGGCCTACGGCTCGCGGCGGGCGGTGGACGGACTCTCCCTGCATGTCCCGCGCGGCGGCGTGCTGGCCCTGCTCGGCCCCAATGGCGCGGGCAAGACAACCACGATCGAGATCTGCGAAGGCTTCCGGCGGGCCGACAGCGGAGTGGTGCGGGTGCTCGGCCTCGACCCGATCGCCGATGCCGAGCAGCTGCGGCCCCGGGTCGGCGTGATGCTGCAGGACGGCGTAGGTGGCTACACCGCCGCGACGGCGAGCGAGCTCCTCCGCCTGTTCGCCTCGTACGCGGCGGATCCGCACGAGCCCGGCGCGCTGCTCGAGGTCGTCGGGCTCACCGATGCCGGCCACACCCCAGTGAAGCGGCTCTCCGGCGGGCAGCGGCAACGACTGTCGCTGGCGCTCGCCCTGGTGGCCCGGCCGGAACTGGTCTTTCTCGACGAGCCCACCGCCGGCATGGATCCGCAGGCGCGGCGCGGCACCTGGGAGCTCATCCGCCGGCTGCGCGTCGACGGCGTGAGCGTGGTGCTCACGACCCATTTCCTCGACGAGGCCGAGCAGCTCGCCGACACCGTGATGGTGATCGACGCCGGCCGGGTCGTCGCGCAGGGCTCACCGGCTGAGCTGACCCGGGCCGGGGCCGAGGGGCAGATCCGCTTCCGCGCCATCCCGCACCTGCGCCTGGATCTGTTGGTGCTCGCATTGCCGGCCGGGAGCCAGGCCCGCGAGCCCGAGCCGGGCCGCTACCTCGTCACCGGCGAGGTCACGCCGCAGCTGCTGGCCACGCTGACCGCCTGGTGCGCGTCCCAGCACGTCATGGCTGAGGACCTGGCCGTCGAACGGCGGACTCTCGAGGACGTCTTCCTCGATCTCACCGGCCGGGAGCTGCGGGCATGAGAGCGCCGCTTGCGGAGCGACTCGGCAGCATTTGCGTCTCTGCCTGGCCGAACGGAGTGAGGGCATGAGCGACTTGTCATTTGCGCCCGCGCCGCAGGCCGCGCCGCGATCGCGCATGCTCGCCGCGCAGATCGCGATGGAGTTCAAGCTCCTGCTGCGCAACGGCGAGCAGGTGGGGCTGACCCTGCTCATCCCGCTGCTGCTGCTCTTCTTCTTCAATATGCCGCTGTACAGCCTGGACACCCCGCGCCGCATCGACTTCGTGGTGCCGAGCATCATCGCGCTGGCCGTCATGTCGGCCGCCTTCACCGGGCTGGCGATCGGGACCGGCTTCGAGCGGAAGTACGGCGTGCTGAAGCGGCTCGGTGCCACAGCGCTGCCGCGATCGGTGCTGCTGCTCGGCAAGACGCTCGCCGTGTTGCTGCTGGAGGTCGTGCAGCTCGTCCTGATCTGCGGGGTGGGGTTCGCGCTGGCCTGGCATCCGCACGGCGACCCACTGCTCGCGCTGCTGCTCGTGGTGATCGGGACGGTGGCCTTCGGCGGGCTGGGCCTGCTCGTGGCGGGCACGCTGCGGGCCGAGGTCACTCTCGCCGCGGCCAACCTCATCTGGCTGGTGCTGCTGTTCGCCGGTGGCATCGCGATCCCGCTCGACAAGTACGGCATCGCGGCGCACGACATCCTGCGGTTCCTGCCGTCGGCGGCGCTGTCCGAGGGCCTGCACGCCGTGCTGCAGGGCGGCGCCGGGCTGCCGGTGCGCGACACGCTCACCCTGCTGGTCTGGGCGGCGGTCGCGCTGCCGGCGGCGGCGAGGTG
>JAOPVG010000111.1 GCA_025966255.1 Jatrophihabitans sp. | reverse complement strand
TCGGACTGCTCGAGCACGTCGGCGTCGCAAATTATCGGCCCTACTTCTCATTCATCAGGGACAAGTTGCGCGACGGCGGCCGGCTGCTGAACCACTGCATCACGCGGCCGGACAATACCCAGCGCGTGCTGCCCGGCGTGTTCATAGATCGTTACGTGTTCCCCGACGGGGAACTGACCGGCTCCGGCCGGATCATCAGCGACGCCCAGAACGCGGGTTTAGAGGTTCGCCACTCGGAGAACCTGCGCGAGCACTACGCGCTGACGCTGCGGGCCTGGTGTGCCAACCTGGTGAGCAACTGGGACGCCTGCGTCGACGAGGTCGGGGTGCCGAAAGCCCGGGTCTGGGGCCTCTACATGGCCGGCTCGCGACTCGGCTTCGAGACGAACAATGTCCAGTTGCACCAAGTGCTTGCCGTCAAGGTCCCGGACTCGGGCGACGCGGCGTTCCCACTACGACCGACCTGGTAAGCCCCTCGGGGCCTCTCGCTCGTATCGCCGCCGGAGCGGTACGTGTATCGAACCCTAACCTTCCTCGGGCCGAGACGGTGAGCGTGCGGCGTTGTCCTCGCCGGCAACGGCGGTCTCGTCGGTCGTGCGGGCGAGCTGAACCACCGCGAGACCGAGCGTGAGCACGAGTCCGACGAGCACCACGCCCCCACCAGGGCCCCGGCTGAGGCGCTCGTCGTAGATCAGGACGCCGATGACGATACTGAGCAGCGGATCTATCGCAGCCGTCGCGGCCAGCCCGGCGGCGATCGGGCCGGCCTGGAAGGCGAGCTGATTCAACAGCAGGCCCGCCGCGCCCACGACGACGACGACGTAAAGCTGCCAGCTGACGAGCAAGTGGAGCAGCCCATGGGCGGCGGCGATGTCGGTCAGCGCCTTGAGCAAGGCCGCCGTCGCCGCATAGATGACCCCGACTGCGATGCCGAGCAGCGCCGCCGCCCGGCCGCGGGAACGCTGCCGCCGGCCGAGGCCGATACACACGAGCGCCAGTGCGGCGCCGGTGATGGCCGCGGTCACAGCCGGCAGTCGGTCCGCACCTTCGCCGTTGGTCGCCGGCACGGCCGGCGCCGCCAGCGCCAGAAATGCACCCAGTGCCCCGGCAAGCACGAGCGCCCAGCCGAGCTGTCGCCGGGCGACATGATGGTGCGACTGAAGGCGCCGCAGTATCAGCGCGAACAGCAATCCGCTGATCAGCAGCGGCTGCACGATTGCGAGTGCGCCCAGGTGCAACGCGATGATCTGCAACGCCAATCCGGCAACATCGCACGCGATCGCGAACAGCCAAAGCGGATGAGCCAGAGTCGCCACAATGAACCGGGCCAAGCGGCCCGGATGAAGGTTCTGCGCGTCCGGAGCGTGGCCCGCGCTGGCGTGCTTGAGCACGCTTGAGCTGGCGAAGGCAAGGGCCGCCAACAAGCTGAGAGCAACCACTAGCCCCTGGTTGTGCACCGGGCAGCACCTTCCGCATTCTGAGACCTGTGACCCTGACTGTAGGCAACGGCACCCGAGCTGATCGGAACCTGAACACCTGGCCTGAGATTCGGTCTGAAACCCTGCCGGAATGAGTCGCACGATCGTGTGTTTCCACGCCCATCCCGATGACGAAGCGCTCCTCATGGGCGGAACCATGGCGCGGCTGTCGGCCGAGGGGCATCGCGTCGTTCTGGTCACGGCAACCGGCGGGGAGGCGGGCCTGGCGGCTACCGCCATCAAAGCGACCATGCCCCTCGGCGAACGCCGATTGCGCGAGTTGGCTGCGTCAGCGACCGCCTTGGGCTGCGCCCGCGTCGCCGTCCTCGGCTACGGCGACTCGGGTATGGCCGACCAGCCCACCCACCACCCCAACGCGTTCTCGCAGCTCGATGTCGACGTGGGCGCCCACCGATTGGCCCAAGTGCTGCAGGAGGAGAGGGCCGACGTCCTCACCATCTATGACCCGGCCGGCGGATACGGACACCCGGACCACGTCCAAGTTCACCGAGTAGGCCGACGCGCTGCTCAGCTCAACGCGACGCCACTGGTCCTCGAGGCAACAATCGACCGCCGAGCGTTGCAACGGGTCCTTCGGCGCATCCGGCTGCTCACGCTGAGGTCGCCCGACTTGGATCCGGCCCGTTTCAACGCCCTCTTTGCCGATCCGCGCCGCATCACGCATGAGATCGACGTCAGCCGATATCTGCCCCAGAAACGCGCCGCGATGCAAGCGCACGTCAGCCAGACAACCGCGGATGACGGCACCCGACTGCTGGGCATGCTGCTGCGACTCCCGGCCCCGTTGTTCCGGATGGTTCTGCACCGCGAATGGTTCGTCGAGCACGGTCGAACGCCACAGAGACCGCCGGCGGACGACATCCTCGCTTCCTTCAACCAAGCCGATGGTCGGCGCGCCGATTCATGACGCCCAGGGGGTGACGTGTTGGCCGGTACGGGTTCTGATGACTCGGCTCTTGCATCAGAATGCCACCGGTGCTACAACAAATCTATAGCGCTCACCATAGATCGTCATCTGGTGATCTGTGGTCGACAACGAGCATCAGGAGACAACGATGGAGGTGGAAACGATGTTGATGCGCACCGACCCTTTCCGTGATTTGGATCGACTCACCCAACAGGCCTTCGGCACCCACGGCACCATGGCCCGCCCCTCTGTGGTGCCGATGGACGCCTGGCGCGACGGTGACCGATTCATTGTCGAGTTCGACCTGCCCGGCGTGGAGCCGAGCTCGATCGATCTCGACGTCGAGCGCAATGTCGTGACGATCAGGGCCGAACGGGCCGCCCGCGCGAGCGACGCGGAACTGATCGCCGCCGAGCGGCCTCGCGGCGTCTTCTCACGTCAGCTGATCCTCGGTGACAACCTCGACACCGAACACATCGACGCGGGCTACGCCGCCGGCGTGCTCACCCTGAACATCCCGGTCGCGGAGAAGGCCAAGCCACGCAAGATCTCCGTTACCAGCCGGGGCGAGGACCGGCAGACGATCAGCGCCTGACCGGCCGGATCTCCGTGATTCGAAGCCGGGTAGTCAGGCAAGGGCACCGGGTAGTTCGGCATCATGGAAGATCTCGATCCGACGTCGGCTGCCACAGTGACGATGTATCCAGACGGACCGCTAGTGGTGCGCGGCGACTTTGACATCAGGGACGTCGACGGCCGGGCCGTCGAGACAAGCGGGCGCAGTGTTGCTCTGTGCAGGTGTGGTCGCTCGGCCGTCAAGCCGTTTTGCGACGGCAGCCACAAGTTCGCTCGCGTTGTCGGCGCAACGCCCGCACGGACGTCGCCGCCAGTTTGATGCGGCGCCCTGAATACGTTATGCCGCCGCGCATTCGCTGCGCGAGGGCGGCCCACGCGCACACTGCGCGTTCGGCCACCCAGACGGGGGCGAGCAGCGCAGCCGCGGCCGGGAACCGTGCGGCTGCGCCTGCGCGTCGGCTTCCGATACGCGCGAGAGCGGTGCTGCCAACGATCATCGGGAGCCAGTTCGCAGGTTTGGGGCGGCCAACAAGTACCAGCGGTAGCAAGCTGAGTTCGACGGCCAGGCGCACAGGCTGGGCCTGACTGTCGTAGGCCTGTCTGATCCGCTGCGTGGCGAAATGACGGGCGGTGGGTGGCAGCCTGCGCACGTAAACTCCGCGCGCAATGACAGTACGGCCCCCATCCGCCGCGACAGTGCGGAT
>JAOPVG010000110.1 GCA_025966255.1 Jatrophihabitans sp. | reverse complement strand
GTCACGGCGGCGAAGGAGAGCTGGGCGCATCCCGAGATCGACGTCCTGGAATCGCTGGCGACGTGGTTCACGCCGCTGCTCGCCGAGGCCGATCACATCGCGAACGGCATCAACGGCGGCGTTCGGTTCAGCTGCGAGGACGAGCAGCGGGGCGACGTCGACGTCCTGATCGACTTCGTTGCCCGCGAGGTGCGTGCCTACGCGGGGGAGAAGGTGCGCTACCGGTTCCGCACCCGGCGCGCGTACGTCGAGCAGTTGATCGCCGAACACGAGATCGACTGGGTCAATTCGCTGTTCCTGTCGTGCCGGTTCTCGGCGCAGCGGGTCGGCCCGTACAACGAGTTCGTCTACGTCTTCTTCAAATGCCTGTCCGAGGAGCGGCTCAACTACGCCGAGGGTTGGTTCGCCGAGCAGAACGCCACCGAGGCCAACGAGACGATCACCCTCGACGGCTGGGAGATGCAGCGCCGCTGCCCGCACCTCAAGGCCGACCTCAGCCGCTTCGGCAACATCGAGGATGGCGTGCTCACTTGCCAGATGCACGGCTGGAAGTGGCGCCTGGCCGACGGCAAGTGCCTGACCAGCGTGGGCCATGACCTGCGCTGTGCCCCGGCCGGACACGCCGTCGCGTCCGTCGAGCCGGTCGGGCACGATGCGCACCACGACCACCACGATGCGGAGTCAACCCGCGGTTAGCACCGTCGCATGGGGCAGCCGCTTGCGCATGATCTCGATCGCGTCCGGGTTGCTGTCCACAAGCAGGAAGCGGCGACCCAGCGCGTGGGCGACTGCCCCGGTGGTGCCGCTGCCGGCGAAGAAGTCGAGCACGCGGTCGCCCTCGCGGGAGGACGCCTGCACGATCCGGCGCAGGATGCCTTCCGGCTTCTGATTCGGGTAGCCGGTCTTCTCCGCGCCGTTGGTCGGGACGATCGTGTGCCACCAGACATCGGTCGGCAGCTTGCCGCGGGCCGCCTTCTCCGGACCGACCAGGCCGGGAGCGAGGTAGGGGATCCGCTCGACGGCGTCCTGGTCGAAGAAGTGCCGGCCCGGCGTACGGACATACACGAAGATCGTGTCGTGCTTGGCCGGCCACCGGTCGCGGGCGCGACCACCGAAGTCGTAGGCCCAGATGAGCTCGTTGAGGAACGCGTCGGCGCCGAAGACTTCGTCGAGCAGCAGCTTCACCGAATGCGCTTGCCGGTAGTCGATGTGCAGGTACAGCGTGCCGCTCGGCGTGAGCAGACGATGCGCCTCGCGGAGCAGCGGGTCGAGCCGGCCGAGGTAGTCGTCGTGCACGTCGAGGTAGCCGTACCGCGACACCTCGGTGCTGGCGTAGCGGCGGCCTTGGAACCCGGTCCGGTCGCCGACCTCGTCGCGGACGGTGCTGATCGTGCGCCGCTGTTGCACCTTGCCGGTGTTGAAGGGCGGGTCGATGTACACGAGCTGGATCGACGCGTCGGGCAGCGTGGGGAGCACCGCGGCGCAGTCGGCGTGGACGATGTAGTCCGCCTGCGCGCCGAAGTCGATCATGCCTCGATCACGTAGGGCCGGGGGGATTCGAACCCCCACTGGACGGCACCTAAAGCCGCTGCCTCTGCCGTTGGGCTACGGCCCCTTCGCCGGACAGCCTACGAGGCGCAGGCGATGCAGCGGTCGGCGGCGGGCCGGGCTTGCAGGCGCTCCTCGCCGATCGGACGTCCGCACACCACGCACACCCCGTACGTGCCGGCGTCGACGCGGTCCAGCGCCGCTTCGATGGCGACCAGCTGGGTCTGCGCAGCGTCGAGCAGTGCCTGGGCCTGCGCCCGCTCGAACCCGATCGTCGCGCCCTCGGGGTCGTGCTCGTCGTCGCCCGTGGTCGACGACGCCGAGCCGATGACGTCGTCGAGTTCGGCGCGCAACGTTGCGATCCGGCCCAGTGTGTCGGCGCGCAGCGCGTCGAGACGGGACCGCGGATCAGTCACTCCACTCCGAGATCGCGGCGCAGCTTCGCGACATGTCCGGTCGCCTTCACGTTGTACTGCGCGAGCTCGATCGTGCCGTCCTCGTCCACGACGAAGGTGGATCGCAGCACGCCGGTGACCGTCTTGCCGTACATCTTCTTCTCGCCGAACGCGCCATACGCCTGCAGCGTCTCCCGGGAGGTGTCCGAGAGCAGCGGGAAGGTCACGCCGTCGCGGTCGCGGAACTTGGCGAGCTTCTCCGGCTTGTCCGGCGAGATACCGAGCACGGCATACCCGGCGGCGGCCAGCGAATCGAGGCTGTCCCGGAAGTCGCAGGCCTGCGTCGTGCAGCCGAGCGTCATCGCGGCGGGATAGAAGTAGACGATCACCTTTCGGCCGCGGAGATCGGCGAGCGAGACCTGCTTGCCGTCCGCGTCGGGCAGGGTGAAGTCGGGGGCTGGGTCGCCGGGCGAGAGTCGCGTCATGGCCCCACGCTACCGAGCGGGGGTGCGCCGATCACGGCACACTAGGCTCCACGAACAGGCAACCGAGAGGGGCGTGGCGTGGCCGGCGAGCGCAGTGCGGACGACATCCAGCGCGACATCGAGAACTCCCGCGCCGCGTTGGCGTCCGCGGTCGACCAGCTCGCTTACCGCAGCAACCCCAAGCGGGTCATGGAAAACGCGAAGAAGACCCTTCGCGAGAAGGCGCAATCGCCCCAGGGTCGGGCGGTGATCGCCGTGACCGGTGGGCTCGTCGTCATCGTGATCATCCGCCGTATCCGCAAGCACTGACTGTCCGGTTTCGGCCCGCGGAGGACGCGGCGCACGGTTGCCGCGGCGGCGCAGCCCGCGTTCACTCGAGACATGCCAGCGCGCGGATCCGGCTCGTCATCCCGCGACCACCTCGCCACCTACCGGCAGAAGCGGGACTTCACGCAGACCCCGGAGCCGGCCGGCGATTCGTCCCCGGCACAGCACACCCCGACTCGGCGGTTCGTGGTGCAGCGGCACCGCGCGCGACGCCTGCACTACGACTTGCGCTTCGAGATCGACGGCGTGCTCGTCAGCTGGGCGGTGCCGAAGGGCCCGACCCTCGATCCCGGCGTCCGCCGGGCCGCGTTCCACGTCGAGGACCACCCCGTCGAGTACATCGACTTCGAGGGCGTGATCCCGGCCGGTGCGTACGGCGGCGGCGACGTCATCGTCTGGGACACGGGCACGTGGGACCCCCTCAAGGCCGGTGACCCTCCCGACCCGTTGCGGGCGATTGCCGAAGGAGAACTGCACGTCGAGATGCACGGCGAGAAGCTGCGGGGCCGGTTCGTGCTCGTGCGCACCAGCAAAGATCGTTCGAGCAAGGAGGAATGGTTGCTGCTGCACAAGCACGACGACGACGCCGTCGACGACTGGGATGCCGAGGACCATCCGTACTCGGTGCTCACCGGGCGCACGAACGATGACGTCAAGGCCGACCCCGACCGGCTGTGGCGATCGGATGTGCCGGCCGCCCGCGCCTCGCTCTGGTTGAAGACCGGGGACGGCCCGAACGCCGAGGAATTGGCCGAGCTGGACGCCCTGGGCGACTCCGGAACGTGGACGGTGTTCGGCCGCGAGCTGCGGGTGACCAATCTCGACAAGGTGCTGTTCGAGGCCCGCACGGGTGACGACCCCGTGACAAAACGGGAGCTGCTGCGCTACTCCGCCCGTATTGCGCCGACGGTGCTGCCCTACCTCACCCGCCGGGCCCTGAACATGCATCGCTACCCCAGCGGCACGCAGGGCAAAGGCTTCTGGCACAAGGAACTGCCCAAGCACGCGCCCGATTGGCTGCCGAGGTGGGACAACCCCGAGGCGAAGGCCGGCGAGACCAAGACCTATCTGGGTGTCGACGAACCGGCCGCACTGGTGTGGGCGGCCAACTTCGGCGCGCTCGAATGGCACCCCTGGACGTCGCTGGTCGACCGGCCCCGGGAGCCGACCTACGCGTTGATCGATCTGGATCCGGGCCCGAGCACATCCTGGGCGGATTTGCTCGTCCTCGCCCGGTTGCACCGCACCGCCCTTGAGCATCTCGGTGTACGCGGCCGCCCGAAGGTGACCGGCCGGCGCGGCATCCAGATCTGGATCCCCGTCGCCCCCAAACTCACGTTCGACGACACCCGGGCCTGGGTGGAGGGGCTGTCCAAGTCCGTGAGTGCGGTCGTGCCGGAGCTCGTCAGCTGGAAGTGGCAGGTGCGCGATCGCAGCGGCCTGGCCCGGCTGGACTACACGCAGAACGCGATCAACAAGACCCTGGTTGCCCCGTACAGCCCGCGGGCCGCCCCCGGAGCGCCCGTATCGGCGCCCATCGATTGGGACGAGCTCGACGATCCCGCCCTGACGCCCGACGGTTTCACCATCCGCACGATGCCCGATCGCCTGGCCGAGCGCGGGGACCTGTTCCGCGGCGTGCTCGACCGCGACCAGCGGCTGCCGTCCCTGGGTTAGAAATGGGCCGTCGGGTTCCCTTTTCCTCGGTGAGGGACGCTCGGCCGCCACTTTTCCTCGGTCCGGGAGGCGCAGCGCTCCCCAGCGCGTCCCGCACTGAGGAAAAGGTCGTCTTGGTGGGGAGGCCGGTAACGTGCAAGCCCGGATCGAGACCTGGATAGGCTCCCTCGACCGCCGACCCAGCGAGGAGCATCGTGGCTTTCCGACTCACCCCGCGCGACAACGCGTTCTATGCGATGTTCACCGAGGCGGGGCGCAACGTCGCCGACTCCGTCGATGTCCTCGCGGGGCTCACCGACCCGAACGCCAACCGCGAGGCCATCGCGAAGAAGCTGCGCGAGCGGGAGCACGCGGGCGACGCCGTCACGCACCGCATCATGCGCCAGCTCAACACCAGCTTCGTGACCCCGTTCGACCGCGAGGACATCTACCGGCTCGCGTCGGCCCTCGATGACGTCGTTGACGCCATCGAAGCCGCGGCCGACTTCGTGGTGCTCGCCGACGTCGGCAAGCTGCCACCGCTGATGAGCGAGCAGATCCAGTTGCTGCAGCGATCGGCCAACGAGACGGCCGAAGCGATGTCTCGGCTGAAGACCCTGCGCGACCTCGAGCCGTACTGGATCGAGGTGAACCGCCTGGAGAACGAGGCCGACCGCGTCTATCGGAAGCTGCTGTCGAAGTTGTTCAGCGGTGACTACGACGCCCTCACCATGGTGAAGCTGCGCGAGGTCGCGGACGGTCTCGAGGAGGCGGCCGACGCGCTCGAGCACGTCGCGCACGCCGTCGAGACGATCGCCGTCAAGGAGTCCTGAGCCGGTGGATTCCACTGCCCTCGTGGTGGTCATCGTTGGTGTCGCGCTGGTCTTCGATTTCACGAATGGCTTCCACGACTCGGCCAACGCGATCGCGACCTCGATCTCGACCAAGGCCCTGACCCCTCGCGTCGCTCTGGCCATGGCCGCCATCTTCAACGTGATCGGTGCGCTGATCTCCACCAAGGTCGCCAAAACGGTCGGCAGCGGCATCATCGATCAACCCGGCAAGTCGAACCCGACGGCCGGTCTGGTGGTGGTCCTCGCCGCGTTGGTCGGCGCGATCGCGTGGAACCTCGGCACGTGGTATTTCGGGCTGCCGTCGTCGTCGTCGCACGCCTTGATCGGCGGCCTCGTCGGCGCGGCGCTCGCGGCCTCGGACACGGTGAAGTGGCAGGGCGTCGTCGATAAGGTCGTGGTGCCGATGGTGGTGTCGCCGCTGATCGGGTTCGGGCTCAGCTACCTCTTCATGCTCGCGCTGTTGTGGATCTTCCGGAACGCCAATGCGGTGCGGGCCAATCGAAACTTCCGCTACGCCCAGATCGTCTCGGCCGCCGCGATGTCGTTCGGCCACGGCACGCAGGACGCCCAGAAAACCATGGGTGTCATCGCGCTGACTCTGGTGGTGTCCGGGCACCTTGGCCCGAACCAGGGGATCCCGCTCTGGGTCGTGCTGTCGGCCGCCGGCGCCATCGCGGCCGGCACCTACTCCGGCGGCTGGCGCATCATGCGCACGCTGGGCCGGCGCATCTTCTCGCTGACGCCGGCGAGTGGTTTCGCCGCGCAGACCGTGGCCAGCGCGGTCCTACTCGGCAGCGCGCACTACGGGCTGCCCGTCTCCACCACGCACGTCACCACGGCCTCGATCATGGGCGTGGGCGCCACGCGCCGCTTCTCGGCGGTCCGGTGGGGCGTGGCCGGCAACATCGTGTTCGCCTGGGTCCTCACGATCCCGGCTGCGGGGGCGGTGGCCGCGCTCGCGTGGGCGATCATGCACCCGTTCGTCGGCTGAATCGAACGACATCGCCCGGTCGTAACTGGGCCGCATGGTCCACATCGGTCAGCACGGCGATCACCGGGTAACCGCCGGTCACCGGCGCGTCCGGACCGAACACGATGGGCCGCCCGTCGGTGGGCACCTGCACCGCGCCTGGTAGCACCGCCTCGCTGGGCAGTTCGTCGGTCCGGCTGCGCTCGAGCGGGGGGCCGTCCAGCCGGATCCCGACGCGATCGGAGTCCGACCGCACCACCCACTCAGCGCCGACGAGCCGGCTCTGCGCAGCTGGGGTGAACCAATCGTCCCGCGGTCCGAACCGGACGCTCAGCGCCGTGGGCGTCGCGTTCGGCCCGACGGTCGTCCCACTGACCTCGCCCTCCGCTCGGCCGACGGGCAGCACATCGCCCGCTCGCAGCGCGGACGGTCCGAGCCCACTCAGGGTGTCCGTGCTGCGCGAGCCGAGCACCGCGTCGACGTCGATCCCGCCCCGTACGGCGAGGTAGCTACGCACGCCGGCCGCGGGCGGGTCGAGTCGCAGCGTCGTTCCCGCCGGGACGCTGACCGCGGCGCCCCAGTCGAGGTTGCCCCGGCAGAGCGCGCCGGTCATCGCGACGGTCGCGGCATCGGCCAATCGCACGACCAGCCCGCCGAGGGTCACCTCGATCGCCGCGGCAGTCTCGACATTGCCCACGAGCCGATTGGCCAGCCGCAGGGCGGCCCGATCGAACGCGCCCGACCGGGGCACGCCGAGCGCGGCGTACCCGGACCGGCCGAGGTCCTGCACCGTGGCCAGTGGGCCTGGCGCGACGATCTCGATCATCGGGTCACGCCGGACGGAACCGCACGCGCGTACCCGGTGTGAGCAGCGCGGGGGGAATGCGGTTGAGGTCCCACAGCGCGGCGTCGGTGTGGCCGAGCAATCGCCAGCCGCCCGGGGACGGACGCGGATACACACCCGTGAACTCGCCGGCGATGCCGACCGACCCGGCCGGCACCCGAGTCCGCGGCTGCGGCAGCCGCGGCACGTGGAGCGACTCCGCGAGCCCGGTCAGGTACGCGAATCCGGGTGCGAAGCCGCAGAACGCGACGACGTAGCCACCCGCGCAGTGCCGCCGAACCAGACCGTCCGCGTCCAGGCCGACCTCGGCTGCCGTGTCGGCGAGATCGGCGCCGTCGTAGTGGACGTCGAGGACAACCTCGTCGCCGCGGATCTCACGCTCGCCTCCGCGGTCCGCCGCCGCGTGGGACAGGGCGTCGCCGATGCCGTCCGGGCTCTGCCCATCGTCAAGGACAAGGAGCACGGTGCGGGCCGCTGGGACGACTTCGCGCACACCGGGCAGATCCCGGGCTGCCGCGGCCAGGGCGAGTACCCGGCCGGGGTCGGCGGGCTCAACGAGCACCGCATCCTCGCCGTAGGGCAGCACTCGCAACGTCATGGGCGCAGGGTCGCTCGGCGCTGGATCGTTCCGATCATTGCGCGAAGGGCGCAAGGGTGACGCCGGCGTCGATCAGGGTGCGGCGGATCTCGGTCGCCAGGTACACCGCGCCCGGGGTGTCGCCGTGCACGCACAGCGAGCGAGCTTCGACGGCCAGGATGTCGCCGTCCGCGGTGGTGACCCGGTGGTGCAGCGCGAAGGCGGCCGCCCGGGCGACGACCTCATACGGGTCCTCGACGACGGCGCCGGGTTCGCTGCGCGGCACCAGCCGCCCGCTCGACAGATAGGCGCGGTCGGCGAACGCCTCGGGCACGAACGACAAGCCGGCCGCGTGGGCCGCGTCGGCGAGCGCCGAGCCGGGAAGTCCGAGCAGCGGGAGCGTGCGGTCGTAGGCGACGATGGCCGACGCGATTGCGTTCGCCTGCCCCGGCTCGTCAGCGGCGGTGTTGTAGAGCGCGCCGTGCGGCTTGACGTAGCGCACGTGCGTGCCGGCCGCGCGGGCGCAGCCGTCGAGCGCGCCCAGTTGGTAGAGGACGTCGGCGCTCAATTCGTCCGGGGAGATGTCCATCCGCCGGCGACCGAAGCCGGCAAGGTCGCGGTAGCCGACCTGCGCACCGATCGCCACGCCGCGATCGGCGGCGGCCGCGCACACCCGGCGCATCGTGACGGGGTCGCCAGCGTGGAACCCGCACGCGACGTTCGCGCTGGTGATCACGTCGAGCAGGGCGTCGTCGTCTCCGAGTCGCCACACGCCGAACCCCTCGCCGAGGTCGGCATTGAGGTCGATCAGCACCTCGTCACCGTATCGGCTCGCGGCCTGTCCGCCCCTGCCGACGGTGGAGCGCGGCGACAGGCGGACAACTCGGCGGGACTCGCCGCATCCGGATGCCGCGCCGGCTACGACACATCCGCGGCGACAACCAGCGGGAGGGACGACGGCGGATTGCGACGGATGGCCGAGCTGAGCGTCACGCCCACACTGGCCAGCATCACCAGCCCGACGCCACCGAACTGACGGCCGGCCAGGTGCTGTCCGAGCACGACCAGTCCGGCCAGGGCGGCGACCGCCGGATTGAGGCTCGTCAGCACGCCGAACACCGCGGTCGGGATCCGTCGCAGCGCCAGCAGGTCGAGGCTGTACGGAATCGCGCTGGAGAGGACGCCGACCGCGAGCCCGATGATGAGCGTGCTCGGCCGCACCAGGCTTTCGCCCGCCGTCAGCACCCCGATCGGCACCATCACGATCGTGCCGAAGACGCTGGCGAGCGCCAGGCCGGCCACGCCGCTACCGGTACGTCCGATCCGGCCACTGAGCACGATGTACGTCGCCCAGCAGGCCGCGGCAAGTAGCGCGAACACCACTCCGAGGAGGTCACGACCGGTCAGCGATCCACCGAGCAGCACCACACCCGCCGCGGCCGGCACCGCCCAGACGCGGGTGCGCCAGGTCGCCGCCGTGGCGATGGCGACGCCGAGCGGTCCGAGGAATTCCAGCGTGACCACAGTGGCCAGGGGCAGCCGATCGATGGCCAGGTAGAGCGAGGCGTTCATCCCGGTGAACACAGCACCGAACAGCGCCGAGGCCGCGAGGTCGCGCCGGGTCCAACCGCGGCGCCACGGTCGCGTCAGCGCCAGCAGCACGAGCGAGGCGCCGAGCAACCGCAGGGTGACGGTGCCGAGTGGACCGACTCGCGGGAACAGCTCGGCCGCCACCGCGGCCCCGAACTGGACGGACGCGATGCTCGCGACGCTCAGCCCGGTGCCGTGCCGGACCGCGCGCCGTGGATCAGGGGACGCGTCGCTCATTCGTGGAACGGTAGGGGTGCGCCGCGACGCGGCGGAAATGCGTCCCGGCCCTGATTTATGCTGTTGAGTCATGAGTGCGCTGGAGCTGCGTCACCTCCGGGCTCTCGTCGCCCTGACCGAGGAGGGCACGTTCACCGACGCCGCGATCCGGCTGGGCGTGACCCAGTCCGCGGTGTCGCGCCTGATCGGCGTCCTCGAGAAGATCGTCGACACCCGCCTCGTCGAGCGGACGACACGGTCGGTGGCGCTCACCGCCGCCGGCGTCCAGTGCTACCAGGCGGCGGTGCTCGCGCTCGCCGCTGTCGACGATGTGCTCAACGCCGCTCACGGACGGGCCCGGCCACTGCGGCTCGGCTACGCCTGGTCGGCTCTTGGCCGCTACACGAGCGAGGTGCTGCAGCGCTGGCGCACCGAGCATCCGGACGTGCCGCTCGAGGTGCACCGCATCGACGAACGGGCCGCGGGCCTGACCCGCGGCGCCGTCGACGTCGCGGTCATCCGCGGCGAGCTCGACGAGCCGGGCGTCGTCACCCGTCGCATCTTCACCGAAGCGCGGATGGCGGCTGTACCCCTCACGCACGCGCTGGCCACCCGGGCCGCGGTGCAGCTGAGCGAGCTCGCCGACAGCACCATGCTGATCACAGCCACAGGCACGACCACGCTCGATCTCTGGCCGACCGATCGCCGGCCGGGCTCGACGTTGCGGGTCGACAACATCGACGAATGGCTTACCGAGATTGCCGGTGGCCTGGCAATCGGGGTCACCACTGAATCCACCGCGGCGCAGTACTCACATCCGGACATCGCGTTTGTGCCGGTCACCGACGCCGCTCCGGTAGCGGTCTATCTGGGCTGGCCCAGCTCGCTCCGCCATCCGGCCACGGCCGGGTTCGCAGCGCTGGTCGATCGCGTCGTCGCGGCGACTGGTGCTCACTTGCGCTGATCGACGTCGCGGGAGACACCGTCCGCACCGCCCGGCAGGATGCAGACATGACGACGCCGCCACTCTCCACATATTCCAGCGAGATCTACCTGCAGGGCATGGGCGGGGTCCGTCCGGCCTTCACCACCGACACCGCGGCGCTGGAGGAAGTCGCGCGCGAGCGCATGGATCCCGAGCCCTACTGGTACGCCGCAGGATCGGCCGGCTCCGGCGCCACGTCCCGGGCGAACCGCGAGGCGTTCGACCGGTGGCGGCTGGTGCCGCGGATGCTCACCGGCGCCACGAAACGCGACCCGTCGACGACGCTGTTCGGCGCCCAGCTGGCGGCGCCCGTTCTCACCGCACCCATCGGGGTGCAGGGCATCATGCATCCCGACGGTGAGCTCGCCGTGGCTCGCGCGGCCGCCGAACTCGGTCTGCCGATGATCCTGTCGACGTTGTCCTCGCACGCGCTCGAGGACGTCGCGAAGGCCAACGGCGACGGCACCCGCTGGTTCCAGCTGTATTGGCCCAACGACGAGGACGTCTGCGCCAGCTTCCTCGACCGCGCCAAGAACGCCGGCTTCTCCGCGCTCGTCGTCACGCTCGACACGTGGCTGCTCGGCTGGCGGCCGCACGACCTCGATCACGCCTTCCTGCCCTTCCTCACCGGCAAGGGACTCGCCACCTATTTCAGCGATCCGGTGTTCCAGTCGGGCCTGGAGAAAGCGCCGGAGGACGATCTGCAATCGGCCGTGCTGCGCTGGCTGCCGATGTTCACCGGCGCCGACCACACGTGGGAAAACCTCGCGTTCATCCGCGAACACTGGGACGGCCCGATCCTGCTCAAGGGCGTCCAGCACGTCGACGATGCACGCAAGGCGGTGGATGCCGGCATGAACGGCATCGTCGTGTCCAACCACGGCGGGCGGCAGGTCGACGGCGCCATCGGGTCGCTCGAGGCCCTGCCCGGGATCGCCGACGCGGTCGGTGACCAGGTCGAGGTGCTGTTCGACTCCGGCATCCGCACCGGCGCCGACGTGCTGAAGGCGGTGGCACTCGGGGCCAAGGCCGTGCTCGTCGGACGGCCCTGGGTCTACGGACTCGCACTCGGTGGCTACGACGGCGTGCGGCACGTGTTGCGCAGCCTGCTCGCCGACATCGACCTCACTCTCGCGCTCTCCGGCCATCACTCGCTCGCGCATGTCGGCCGCGAGTCCCTGCAGGAGCGGTGAGCCGCCCACCGCTCTGGGCCCTCGTGTCGTCGTTCGCGGCGATGGTGTTCCTGGTCGGCGGCTGGCTGATCGGTGCGGCCGGGCAACCACCCGGCTACGACCCCATTCACGAGACGATCAGCGCGCTCGCGCGGCACGGCGCCGCGCATCGGTGGGTGATGACGGTGGGCCTGGCCGGGCTCGGCGCCGCGCACATCGTGACGGCGTGCGGGCTCGCGGCGCTACGGCCGCCCGGCCGCGTCGTGCTCGCCGCGGGCGGCGTGGCCACGCTGGGTGTATCGGTCTTCGCGCAGCCGCCGCACGGCTCGTCGGCGGTGCACATCGCGCTGGCCACGATCGGGTTCGTGCTCCTCGCCGTGTGGCCGGCGACGACCGCTACCCGGGACGCCCGCGCCCCCGCCGCGATCCGGCCGACCGCCGCAGTTCTGGCCACGGTCGGGTCGATCGGCCTGCTGGCCTGGGTGGGCGCGACACAGCGCAGTGGCCCGCTCGGACTGTCCGAACGACTGCTGACCTTCGAGCAGGCGTTCTGGCCGTTCGTGGTCGTGGTCGCGCTGCGCTACCGGCGCACTGGAACAATCACGACATGAGCCAAAGGCGAGACGTCGTGCTGCTCGGCTCCACGGGCTCGATCGGCACCCAGACGATCGACGTCGTCGATCACGCCGCCGACCGGTTCCGGGTCGTTGCGGTCGCGGCCGGCGGCCGGGACATCGAGCTGCTGGCCGACCAGGCCGCGCGCCTGCGCGTGCGGGCGGTCGGCGTCGGCCGGCCGGACGTCGTGGACGAGCTCACCAAGCGGCTCGACGCGGTATGGCCCTCGGACCTACCAGCGCCCACGGTCCACGCCGGACCCGCCGCCACGACCGAGCTCGCCGCCCTCGGCTGCGACGTCGTCCTGAATGCGGTCGCCGGCGCGCAGGGTCTGCGCGCCACCTTGGCCGCTCTCGAGGCCGGGCGGGTGGTTGCTCTGGCCAACAAGGAGTCGCTCGTGGCCGGGGGACCGCTCGTCACCCGGCTGGCGGGTCCGGGCCAGCTCGTGCCCGTCGACTCGGAGCACTCGGCAATCGCCCAGTGTCTGCGGGCCGGCTCGCGGGCCGAGGTCGGCCGCCTACTGCTCACCGCGAGCGGTGGGCCGTTCCGCGGCCGCACCCGTGACGAGCTGGCCGACGTGACCCCGGAGCAGGCGCTGGCCCACCCCACCTGGGACATGGGCAAGTTGATCACTACGAACTCGGCCACGCTGGTCAACAAGGGACTCGAGCTGATCGAGGCCCACCTGCTCTTCGACGTTCCCTACGACCGCATCGGTGTTGTCGTCCACCCGCAGTCGATCATCCACTCGATGGTCGAATTCACTGACGGATCGACCATCGCCCAGGCGTCCCCGCCGGACATGCGCCTCACCATCGGCCTGGCGCTGGGCTGGCCTGATCGCGTCCCCGGTTCGGCGGCTCCGATCGACTGGAGCGCCGCCCAATCCTGGACGTTCGAGCCGCTCGATGCCGCGGCGTTCCCCGCCGTGGACCTGGCTCGACGGGCGGGTGAGGCCGGGGGTTGTGCCCCCGCCGTCTTCAATGCGGCCAACGAGGAGCTCGTCGCCGCGTTTCACGACGGTGCGATCGCTTTCCTCCGGATTGTCGATACCGTCGGGGACGTCCTCGACGAATGGCTGAGGGATCGGCATCCGGACGTTGGAAACCCAGGTACCGTCGAGGACGTCGAACAGGCGGAGGACTGGGCCCGGAACCGCGCGCGCGCGCTGGCCACGGCCGCAGTGTCCGGCCAACACCGGTCCAACTAGCGGGGTCGAGAGGAGGCGCGCATGCCGCCCTGGTTGCTGTACACGCTCGGGGTGCTCATCTTCGCCGGCGGCCTGCTGCTGTCGATCGCGCTCCACGAGATCGGCCACATGGTGCCGGCCAAGAAGTTCGGCGTGAAGGTCACGCAGTACATGGTCGGGTTCGGCCCGACGCTCTGGTCCCGCAAACGAGGCGACACCGAGTACGGCATCAAGGCGATCCCGCTCGGCGGCTACATCCGGATGATCGGCATGGTGCCCCCGCGCGCCGACGGCAAGCGCTCGCGCTGGCCCCGCCGCATGGCGACCGCCGTCGAGGACTTCCGCCAGGTCAGCCGGGCCGAGGTCGATCCCGCCGATCGCGACCGCGAGTTCTACCGGCTCACCCCCGGCTAGTAGTTGATCGTGATGCTCGGCGGCCCGACGATGAATCTGCTCATCTACTTGGTCCTCACCGTGGTCCTGCTGACGACGCTCGGCACAGCTCACGACGACCCGACCACGACCGTCGGAGCCGTCGTCAAATGCGTCG
>JAOPVG010000066.1 GCA_025966255.1 Jatrophihabitans sp. | reverse complement strand
CGTCCCCACGAGCCGCCGAGCGGCTTTGCAGCCCGCCACGCCATCGGATCGACGAGGCTGGGCAGGAGCCGTGGGCGTGACTCGGGCGGGGCCGGTTCCTCGCCGGACGAGGTCGAATCGGCCGCGCGGGTCACCCGGTCATCCTGGCAGAACGCGTTTGGTCACCCACCTGGCGGCGCGGGGCTCGTCGTACACGGCGGTCCGATGATCCGCCCGCAGGTGGCGGTGTTCGTCGGTGACGACGGGGCGGTCGACGAGCTCGGCGGCGGCGTCGACGACGACGGTGGCGCCGAAGTGCTCGACGACGAGAAGCCGGTGCTGATCGAGAACGTGGGCTTCGGGGTCGTCGGCGTGGGGGTCGACGTCGTCGGCGTGTAGGTCGGCTTCGGGATCGGGACCTTGCCGTTGGGGCTGATCATCTGCTTGCTCACCATGGGCAGGTTCGGCTTGCCGGCGAGGTAGGTGTCCATGAACATCTTCCAGGTCTTGCCCGGGAGGTCGGCGCCGTAGAGAGGTGACCCGGCGGCGTTGTAGATGGGCTTCGACAGCCCGGTGCCGACCCACACCGCCGCGCTGACCTGCGGGGTGAAGCCGACCATCCACGCGTCGCTGTTGTTGTTCGACTTCGCGCTGATGCCTTCCGTGCCGGTCTTGGCGGCGGAGGCGCGGCCGCCGGACAGGCCGTCGCCCGAGTACTGCGCCACCGGCTTCATGGTGAGGGTGACGTCGTTGGCGACCTTCTTGTCGATGGCTTGCGTCGGGTGCGCCTTGTGCGTGTAGACGACCTGGCCATCCGAGCTCGTCGCCTTCTGCACGAGGTAGGCGTCGTTGCGGATGCCGCTGTTCTGCAAGGTCGCGAAGCCGTTGGCCTGATCGAGCACCGACACCGGGTAGTCACCGATACCGATGCCGAAGGTGGTGTTTCCCTTGGCGTCGACCAGCGACTTGTTGCCATTGCTGTCGGTCGTCGCGATGCCCATCGCGTGGGCGGTGTCGGCCACCTTGCTCGGACCGGCCTCAGAGGCAAGCAGATCGAACGTGGTGTTCAGGGAGTACTTCATCGCGTTGGCGATGGACACTTGCGGACCACTCACCGTTTGATCGCCCGGGTCGTTGCAGATCTTGGTGCCTTCGATGTTGAGGCAGTAGGTGCCGTTGACCTTGCTGTCGATCGCGTAGTGCGCCTTGCCCTCCGTCTGCTTGAGCGTCTGCGTGAGCACGGTCGCGAGCGTGTACGGCTTGAAGGACGAGCCGGGTGGACGGACACCCCGGCTCGCATAGTCGTTGTAGTCGACCTGGCCGTCGTAACCCTTCGTGTCGGGGCCGGTGCCGCCGTAGTAGGCGAGCACCCCGCCGTTCGTCGGGTTGACCGCCACCAGGGCGTTCTTCAGATTGCGTTGCTTGGCGGTCAACCCCGTGAACGTCTGCTTGATCGCGCTGAGCGCAGCATTCTGCGCGTTCTTGTCGATGGTCGTCCTGATGGTCAGGCCCTTCGCCGACACCTCGTCGGCCGAGATGCCGTGCGCCTCCAGGTCGGCGAGCACCGCGTTCTTGAGCAGGAACTTCCAGCCGGTGGCCCCGAGTCCGTTGCCCCGTAAGGGTTTCGTCTTCGGGAACTTCATTGCGGCTTCTTGCGCGGACGTCAGGTGGCCGGTCTTCACCATCCCGTCCAAAACGTAGCGCCAACGATTCTTGGCCGGTCCCGGATTCGTTGCAGGGTCGTAGTAGCCCGGCGCGCGCAGCAACCCGGCGAGCAGGGCCCCTTGTGCAGTGGTGAGCTGTGCGACGTTCTCGCCGAAGTAGGCCTGGGCGGCAGCCTGGATGCCGTAGGTGTTGCGGCCGAAATAGACGGTGTTCAAGTAGAACTCGAGGATCTGGTCCTTGCTGTACTGGCGGGACAGTTTCACCGCGATCATCAATTCTTTGAGCTTGCGCGACAGACTCTGCGCATCGCTCAGGTACGCGTTCTTGACGTACTGCTGGGTGATACCGGAGCCGCCCTGCGTGTTGCCTCCGGTGAGGTCGGAGATCGCCGCCCGCATCGTGCCGCGGATGGACACCCCGGGCTCGCTGTAGAAGCCGCGGTCCTCGGCGGCGAGCACGGCCCACCTGGTGCTCGCGGGCACCTGATCCAGCTGGACGATCGTGCGGTCTACGGTGCCGATCCGAGCGATCGTCGAACCGTCCGAATACTGGATCGTCGCCACTTGGGGCAGCGGTAGCTGGCTCGGCTGCGGCACGTCGGTGAGCGTGTAGAAGAGGACGATCGTCGTCACCATCAGCATCGCGACAAGTCCGAGGAACCAGGTGCTCATCACGAGGACACGGCGCAGGATCCGGCGCGGGCGGGTCATCGCCGCCAGGCGCGCCTTCTTCGCACGCCGGCGTGCCTTCCACCGATGTCCTCGGCGGGCCCAGAAGCCCAGGTCCTGGTCGTCGTAGTCGGGCTTGGGCGAACGGGCGGGTTTCGCGCGTGCGCGTCCAAGCTGCAATTTCTCGCCCTCGTCGCTCACTGTTTGGAAGCTACAGGGGCGAGCTGGGGTGCGCTCGCTACGTCTCAGGTTCAGCTCGTGGACGCCGACTCCGGGTCCGGTGCGGGCTCAGGGTCGGGCTGGGGTGAGGGATCGGGCTCGGACGGCCTGGACTCCGCGGGCGGGTCGGGCGGCGGCGCCGACATCGACTGCTGCAACAGCTGCGCGACG
Organism: Jatrophihabitans sp.; assembly: GCA_025966255.1. Taxonomy (GTDB): domain Bacteria; phylum Actinomycetota; class Actinomycetes; order Mycobacteriales; family Jatrophihabitantaceae; genus Jatrophihabitans. The sequence continues at coordinate 492 of JAOPVG010000066.1, read as the reverse complement.
TCGAGCACCTGCACGTGTTCCTTCGCCGATCCGTCGCCCTTCTTCTCGGCCACGGCGTCGGAGAGCATCACCATGCAGAACGGGCACGCGGTCGAGATCACGTCCGGGTCGAGTCCGATCGCCTCGTCGGTGCGCTCGCGGTTGATCCGCTTGCCGATCTTCTCCTCCCTCCAGAAGCGCGCTCCGCCGGCGCCGCAGCAGAAGCCGCGTTCCTTGCAGCGGTGCATCTCCTGCGACTTGAGGCCTTTGATCGCGCCGAGCACCTCGCGCGGCGGCGTGTAGACCTTGTTGTGCCGGCCGAGGTAGCAGGGGTCGTGATAGGTGACGTTCTTGTCGACCGGCTCGACGGGCGTGAGCTTGCCCTCGGCGACGAGCTTGCCGAGCAGCTGGGTGTGGTGGACGACCTCATAGTGACCGCCGAGCTGCGGGTACTCGTTGGCGAGCGTGTTGAAGCAGTGCGGGCAGGTGGCCACGATCTTCAGCGGCTCGGCG
>JAOPVG010000063.1 GCA_025966255.1 Jatrophihabitans sp. | reverse complement strand
TCGATCGTGAAGCCCGCCTCCTCGAGCGCCTCCCGAGCCGCGTCGAGGCCGTCAGCCGAACCCGAGTTCGGACTGGTGAGCAGGACCGCGTGCCGGGGCACTTCGACGTCGAGGCTCGGGGCGTCGGGGTATTGCACCGATGACCCGCGGACGGTGGTCGCGACCCGGCCCGCGACCAAACCGGCCGCGGCTCCGAGACCCGCCCCGACGACAGCGTCGCTCGGATAGTGCACCCCGGTGTGAACCCGCGAGTACGCGACGGCGCCGGCGAGCGGCAGCACCGCCGCCCCGGCTGCGGGCATGGCCACGGCGACGCCGGTAGCGAAGGCGAAGGCCGAGGCCGAGTGCCCGGAAGGGAACGAGTAGGTGCGCGGCAGCGGCAGCAGCAGCCCGCGGGTGCCGAGCACGTCGGTCGGCGGACGGTCGCGGCGCCACACGAACTTCAGTGGGCCGTTGACGACGGTCGAGGCGATCCCCAGGCCGAGCAGGCCACTGGCGGCAGCCGTGCGTGGCCGGCGCCGGCCGGTGGCGGCCAGCAGCGCCGCGACGCCGCACCAGAGCACTCCGTTGTTCGCCGTGTTGCTCAGCCCGGTGAGGGCACGGTCGAGGCCGGGTGAGCGGGTCGCGGCCGCTCGGGTCAGCAATCGCCGGTCGAGTCGGGCCAGCTCGCGCCGGATGCTGATCAACCGGCGCGGGGCGCGCCGCAACCGGCGGCGGCGGCCGGTCACCTGGCTCCGGCCGCGACGAACGGCTGCATCGAGGCGGGATTCTTCAGAGCGCCCTCGCTGACCGCCTGCTCCAGCGGCACGCCGGCGAGCACCCGCTTGACCGGCACCTCGCACTTCTTGCCGTTCAGCGTGCGCGGCACCTCGGCAATGGCCACGATCTCGTCCGGGACATGCCGCGGGGACAGGTTGCTGCGGATGCGGGCTCGCAGTTCGTCGCGCACGTCGTCCAGCGCGATGCCGTCGTCGAGGACGACGTAGAGGAGCAGCCGTCCCTCGGTGCCGGCGCCCGACGTGTCGATCACGAGCGAGTCGGCGATGCCGGGCAATTCCTCGACGACGCGGTAGAACTCCGAGGTGCCCATCCGGACGCCGCCGCGATTGAGGGTGGAGTCCGACCGTCCGTAGATGACGCACGTGCCGCGGTCGGTGATCTTGATCCAGTCGCCGTGCCGCCACACCCCCGGATAGGTGTCGAAGTACGCCTCGCGCAGCCGCGATCCGTCGGGGTCGTTCCAGAACGCGACCGGCATCGACGGCATCGGAGCGGTGATCACCAGTTCGCCGACCTCACCGATCACCGGCCGGCCCGACGGGTCGTACGCCTCGACGGCGCAGCCCAACATGCGGCACGGAATCTCGCCGGCCCGCACCGGCAGCGTCGGCGCGCCGCCCACGAATGCCGTGCACACGTCCGTGCCGCCGGACAGCGAGCTCAGGACGAGATCGCGGCCGACCTCGTCGTACACCCAGGCGAAGCCCTCGGGCGGCAGCGGCGCACCGGTCGAACCCACCGAACGCAGGCGCGAGAGATCCAGCTTGGCGCCAGGGTGCAGCTCGGCCTTCATGCCGGCTTGCAGGAACGGCGCGGACACCCCGAAGCAGGTGATGCCGGTGCGCGCGGCGAGCTGCCACAGCGCGTCCATCTCGGGATAGGCCGGGCTCCCGTCGTAGAGCACGATGGCCGAGCCGACGGCCAGCCCGGACACGAGCAGGTTCCACATCATCCAGCCGGTCGTGCTGAACCAGAAGAAGCGATCGCCGGGCCCGAGATCGAGGTGCAGCACGAGTTGCTTGACGTGCTCGATCAGGATGCCGCCCTGGCCGTGCACGATCGGCTTGGGCAGCCCGGTGGTGCCGGACGAGTACAGGATCCACATCGGCGCGTCGAAGGGCATCGGCTCGAATGCCAGCTCACCGGGCGCGGCGATGAGGTCCGGCCAGCGGTGCGAGTCGGGCACGGTGGCCCCGTCGTCGAGGTAAGGGACGAGGACGGTCGCGCGCAGCGTGGGCAGGTCGGCACGCAGGGTCGCCACGGTGTCGCGAATGTCGAAGGACTTGCCGCCGTAGTGGTAGCCATCCACGGCGAAGAGGACGACCGGCTCGATCTGGGTGAACCGGTCGCCCACCGCGCGGGAGCCGAAGTCCGGAGAGCAGGACGACCAGATCGCCCCCAGCGAGACCGTCGCCAGCATCGCGACGAGCGCCTCGGGCGAGTTGGCGACGAGGGCCGCTACGCGATCGCCCTTCCCCACCCCGTACGCGACCAGCGCGGCGCGGACCGAGCCGACCTGCGCCCGCAACTGCGCCCACGTGAGCGTGCGCTCCAGGCCATCCTCGCGGACGAAGACGACCGCGACGTCGTCGTCGGCCACTCCACAGGGCGGGAACAGCGAGTGCTCGGCGTAGTTCAGCGTGGCGCCCGGGAACCAGCGCGCTCCCGGCATCGTCGCGTCGGCCAGCCCTGCGGTGGGCCGGGAGTGCCAGCGCACGCCGTACCACTCGGCGAGGGCCGACCAGAACGCGTCGAGATCGGCGACCGACCACTGCCACATCTCGTCGTACGTACCCGGGGTCACGCCACCGTGCTCGCCCAGCCACCGGCCGAACCCGGTGATCCGCGCCCGCGCGATGGAGTCAGCCGTCGGTTCCCACAGCAGCTCACCTTCCACGGTCATGAAGGCAACCTACCGAGCACTGGGCTGGCCCCCAGCACGACCCAATGCCTATGTATACGATAGACAACAAAGAGTTGTTGACCGCACCCAGGAGATGCTCATGTCCGATGCCTGGTCCTTCGAGACCCGTCAGATCCACGCCGGCCAGACGCCCGACGGCGAGCAGCACGCCCGGGCGCTGCCGATCTATCAGACGACCTCGTACACGTTCGACAGCACCGAGCACGCCTCGAACCTCTTCGCCCTGAAGGAGTTCGGCAACATCTACACCCGCATCATGAACCCGACCCAGGCCGCGGTCGAGGACCGCATCGCCTCGCTCGAGGGCGGCGTGGGAGCACTGCTCACGAGTAGCGGCCAGGCGGCCGAGACAATCGCGCTGCTCAACCTCGCCGAGGCCGGCGATCACATCGTCTCCAGCGCCCGGCTCTACGGCGGCACGTACAACCTCTTCCACTACACCTTCCCCAAGATCGGGATCTCGGTCAGCTTCGTCAACAACCCCGACGACATCGACGAGTGGCGCGCCGCCGTGCGGCCGAACACGAAGGCCCTCTTCGCCGAGACGATCAGCAATCCGCAGATCGACATCCTCGACATCGAGGCCGTGGCGGCAGTGGCGCACGACGCCGGAGTGCCGCTCGTCGTCGACAACACCATCGCGACGCCGTACCTCATCCGCCCCTTCGAGCACGGCGCGGACATCGTGGTGCACTCGGCCACCAAGTACCTGGGCGGGCACGGCACCGCGATCGGCGGCGTCATCGTCGACGCCGGCCGCTTCGACTTCGCGGCCGACCCGGCCAAGTTCCCGAACTACAACACGCCCGATCCGAGCTATCACGGTTTGGTCTACGCCCGGGACCTCGGTGTCGGCTCGCCGCTCGGCGCCAACCTCGCCTTCATCCTCAAGGCCCGGGTGCAACTGCTGCGTGACATCGGTGCGGCGATCTCGCCGTTCAACGCCTTCCTGCTGGCGCAGGGCATCGAGACGCTGAGCCTGCGGGTGGAGCGGCACGTCGCCAACGCCCAGGTCGTGGCCGAGTGGCTGCAGCGGCGCGACGAGGTGCTGAGCGTGAACTACGCAGGCCTGGCGTCCAGCCCGTGGCACGAGCGCGCCCGCAAGTACGCACCGCTCGGCGCGGGCGGCGTTCTCGCCTTCGAGATCGCCGGTGGCGTTGAGGCCGGCAAGCGCTTCGTGGAGGCGCTCGAGCTGCACAGCCACGTGGCCAACATCGGCGACGTGCGCAGCCTGGTGATCCACCCGGCATCGACCACCCACTCGCAGCTCAGCGTGGACGAACAGGCCGCCACTGGCGTCACACCGGGCCTGGTTCGCCTCGCCGTCGGCATCGAGAACGTCGCGGACATCCTGGCCGACCTGGACGCGGGCTTTCGTGCCGCCAAGCTGGCCTGACCGGCCGGTAACGGGCGCCTGGCGCGACGGTGATCCCGTCGCCGGGCGCTCGTTCGCCGAACTCGGGGGTCTCGACCTCGAGTTCGGAGCGCGGCTGCCATCCGTGCGGCTCGCCTACGAGACCTACGGGGAGCCGCGGCGCGACACGCACGGCCTCATCATCAATGCCGTGCTGGTGCTGCACGCACTAACCGGCGACGCGCACGTCACCGGTGCGCAGGCACCGGGGCAGCCCACCCCGGGCTGGTGGGCCGCCTTGGTCGGACCGGGCCGGCCGCTGGACACCGAGCGCTGGTTCGTCGTGGCCGGCAATGTGCTCGGCGGCTGCCAGGGCAGCACCGGCCCGTCGTCCTCGGCACCGGACGGGCGACCCTACGGTTCGCGGTTCCCGCGGATCACGATCCGCGACCAGGTGCGCGCCGAGGCCCTGCTTGCCGACCACCTTGGCATCGAGCGCTTCACCGCTGTGTTGGGTGGATCGATGGGCGGGATGCGGGCGCTCGAGTGGGCAATCGGCTTCCCCGACCGCGTCGGCTCGGCGCTCGTACTCGCCACTGGCGCGGCGGCCACGGCCGACCAGATCGGCACGCAGACCGCGCAGCTGCACGCGATCACCGACGATCCCGACTGGCACGGCGGCGATTACTACGACCAACCGCGGGGCCCGGCGACCGGACTCGGCCTCGCCCGCCGCATCGCGCACCTGACCTATCGCGGCGAGCGGGAGCTGGATGAGCGCTTCGGCCGCAAGCGGCAGCCCGACGACGAGCGGTTCGCGGTGCAGTCCTACCTCGACCACCACGCCGACAAGCTCGTCCGGCGCTTCGACGCCGGCAGCTATGTGGCGCTCACCGACGCCATGAACACCCACGACGTCGGTCGCAATCGCGGCGGCGTCAACGCGGCCCTGGCCGCCGTCACGGCGCCGGTCGTGGTGGCCGGCATCGGCAGCGACCGGTTGTACCCGCTCCGCCTGCAGCAGCACCTGGCCGACGCCCTGCCCACCGCGGACGGACTGCACGTCGTGGCCTCCGACTACGGCCACGACGGCTTCCTTCTCGAGGCGGCGCAGGTCGGCGAGCTCGTCAACCACACACTGCGCCGGGCCGGCCGGCGCACCGCCGCCGCGTGAACCCGCCTGACCCGGACTGCTCCCGGTGGGTCAAGCGGTCGCGATGACGCCCAGCTCGGCCGGCGAAGCCAGCAGGTCGTTGTTCGGCAGCACCCGCACCGTGTAGCCGAAGCCGCCGGTGCGGTCCAGCGGCACCTCGCCCTCGTAGCGGGTCATCCCGTCGACGTCCTCGACGACGCTCAGCGGCACCGCCGACACGTTGGCGAGCATGTCCTCCGCGTCCACGCCTCCGTAGACCGCCTCGACGACCACGTCGTCCGGCGAGAGCCCGCCCAACGCGACCTCGGCCCGCAGGGTCAGGGTGTCCCCCAGCTGCGCATCCCCGACCCCGGAGAGCTGGGAATCGACATGCAGCACGGACACCTTCGGCCAGGCGCCGATCACGTCGCTGCGCCAGGTGGCGAGCTCGCGGGCGGCGGCGAAGTTGTCGGCGTACATCCGCTCCGAGGACGCCGCGGCCGGAGCGTAGAGGCGCCGGACGTAGTCGCCGACCATCCGGGTGGCGAGCACCTTCGGGCCGAGCGTCTTGAGGGTGTGCCGCACCATCTGCACCCAGCGGGTCGGCACGCCGTCCGTCTGCCGGTCGTAGAACCGTGGTGCCACGTTGTTCTCGTTGATGTCGTAGAGGGCGTGCGCCTCGAGGTCGTCGCGGCGGTCGGGGTCAGCCAGGCCGTCGGCCGACGGAATGGCCCAGCCGTTCTCACCGTCGAACCACTCGTCCCACCAGCCGTCCATGATCGACAGGTTGAGCGCGCCGTTCAGCGCCGCCTTCATCCCCGACGTACCGCAGGCTTCGAGTGGGCGCAGCGGGTTGTTCAGCCAGACGTCGACGCCCCAGTAGAGGAAGCGGGCCATGCCGATGTCGTAGTCGGGCAGGAACGTGATGCGGTCCCGTACCGCCGGGTCGTCGGCGAAGTGCACCATCTGCGCGATCAGTTGCTTGCCGCCGTCGTCAGCCGGATGGCTCTTGCCGGCGATGACGATCTGCACCGGACGCTTCGGGTCGAGCAGCAGCGCGCGCAGCCGCGCAGGATCGCGCAGCATGAGCGTCAGCCGCTTGTACGACGGCACCCGCCGGGCGAAGCCGATCGTCAGGACGTCCGGATCGAAGGCCGAAGAGATCCATCCCAACTCGGCGCTGCTCATCCCGCGCTGCAGCGCCGATTCGTGCATGCGCCGCCGGATCTCGCCGACGAGGCGGTCGCGGAGCACGTTGCGCACCCGCCACAGCTCGGCGTCGCTGACCTTGTCGAGGGCCTCCCAGCCGCGGCCGTCGGTAAGCACCGATGCCCCGGCTTCCCGTTCGGCGATGTCGAGGATGTCGCGCGACATCCAGGTGGGCGCGTGCACTCCGTTGGTGACCGACGTGATCGGCACCTCGTCGGTGTCGAAGCCGGGCCAGAGGCCGGCGAACATCTCCCGGCTGACGGCGCCGTGCAGTACGGAGACGCCGTTGGCGCGCTGGCCCAGGCGCAGCCCCATATGCGCCATGTTGAAGATCGTCGGATCTTCCTCGGCGCCGAGATCGAGGATGCGCTCGGCCGGCAGGCCGCCCATGCCGGTGAGGTGCGCAGCGACGAGCTCACGCGGGAAGCGGTCTATGCCCGCCGGGACCGGCGTGTGGGTGGTGAACACGGTGCCGGCGCGCACGGCCTGCATGGCTTCGTCGAAGCCGAGGCCGTAGCCCTCGACGAGCTCGCGGATCCGCTCCACGCTGAGGAAGCCGGCGTGCCCCTCGTTGGTGTGGAAGACCGACGGTGCCGGAGTGCCGGTGACGGCGCAGTAGGCGCGGATCGCGCGGATGCCACCGACGCCGAGCAGCAGTTCCTGCTCCAGGCGGTGCTCCTTGCCGCCGCCGTAGAGCCGGTCAGTGACCTGCCGCGCCTCGGCGTCGTTCTCCTCGATGTCGCTGTCGAGCAGCAGCAGCGGAACGCGGCCGACCTGGGCCACCCAGACCTGGGCGTGCAGCGTGCGCGACTCGGGCAGCGCGATCGACACTCGCGCGGGGGTTCCGTCGGCGTTCTCGAGCGGGGTGATGGGCAGCCCCCGCGGGTCGTGGGACGGGTAATGCTCGAGCTGCCAGCCGTCACGGGAAAGCGACTGGCGGAAGTAGCCCGCGCCGTAGAGGAGCCCGACGCCGATGATCGGGACGCCGAGATCGCTCGCGGCCTTGAGGTGATCGCCGGCGAGAATGCCGAGGCCGCCGGAGTACTGCGGCAGCACCTCGGTGATACCGAATTCGGGCGAGAAGTAGCCGATTGATGCCGGAAGGGAGCTTGCGACCTGACCAGCAGGCGCACCAGTCCCGATCTGGCCTTGTTGCTGGTTCTGGTACCAGCGGGGCTGCTCGAGGTAGTCGGTCAGATCATCGTGGATGTCCTCGAGGCGGCGCAGGAACTTGCGGTCGCGGGCGAGCACGGCGAACCGCTCGGCGCTGACTTCGCCGAGCATGCGGCCCGGGTCGTGACCGCAGGCGCGCCAGCGGTCGGGATCCACGGATTCGAGCAGGTCCAGGGAGTCTGCGTGCCAGGACCAGCGGAGGTTGGCGACGATGTCGCCCAGCTTGGCCAACTCGGCGGGATACGCCGCCCGCACGGTCAGTCGTCGAAGTGCCTTCACTAAGCCAACGCTAGCAGTTCTGAAAGGGCTTACGGCGGCCGTTGCCTCGCCCTGCGACCGTTCCCTCAGCCGCCGAAGAACTCGTTGATCCTGTCGCCGGCCACGGGCCCGGCCGCGACGATCGGCGTCGCCAGGTCGCGGGCCGCGGGACCGCCTGGTATGGGAAACGCTTTCCACCGGCGGCGCGCTATCTCCCCCGCGATTGATGACTGGAAGGGCTTTCTGGGTAACGTGGCCTGAGTGGTAGGACGCTTCGGACTCGCCAATGTCAGGCCCGTGGTGGGTTCCACCACAACGGGCGAATTTCCGGCCCGCGCCGTCGCGGGTGAGCCGGTGCCGGTTTCGGCGAACGTGTTCCGCGAGGGCCACGACGCCGTGGGCGCCAGCGTGGTGGTGCGCGACGCCACCGGCCGCAAGGTCTCTGTGGTGCGCATGGAGCCCGGCGCCGCCGGTACCGACAGGTGGCGCGCGGACATCGTCCTGGCCCGCCCCGGCGCTTGGTCCTTCGCGATCGAGGCGTGGAGCGATCCGTTCTCCACCTGGCACCACGCCGTTACGGTCAAGATCGAGGCGGGCCAGGGCAGCGAGGACCTCGCCAACGACTTCGAGACCGGGGCGCGGCTGTTCGACCAACTCGCCCGCACGCTGCCCAAGCCCGACCGCCCCCGAGCGATCGCCGCGGCCCGCGCCCTGCGCGACACCACGCTCGACGTCGGTCACCGCGTGGCCCTGGCGCTCGACGGCTACCTGCAGCAACTCGTCCACGACCACCCGGTGCGCGAGTTCGTCACCGCCTCACCGCGGTACCCGCTCTGGATCGACCGGCCGCGCGCGCTGTACGGCTCCTGGTACGAGTTCTTCCCGCGCTCCATCGGCGCCGAGCTCGCCGGCGATCCGGTGGCCCCAGCCCGGCCGGCTCGGCACGGCACGCTCAAGGACGCCACCGAGCACCTCGACTATGTCGCCTCGCTCGGCTTCGACGTCGTCTACCTGCCGCCGATCCACCCCATCGGCGAGGTCAACCGCAAGGGTCCGAACAACAGCCTCGTGGCGGCGTCGTGGGACGTCGGCTCGCCGTGGGCGATCGGATCGCGCGACGGCGGCCACGA
>JAOPVG010000051.1 GCA_025966255.1 Jatrophihabitans sp. | reverse complement strand
TCACATCGGGACAGCCCCGGATAGCCCGGGACGAGGGGTCGGCGGGCAGCAACCGCGGGCGGCCGGTGCGTCACACTGGAGTCGTGATTGCGCTTCGAGTGGCTCTCGCGCAGGTGGACTGCACCGTTGGCGACCTCGCCGCCAACTCCGAGATAGTTGTCGCTCGCACGGCCCAGGCCGCGGCGGCCGGGGCTCATGTGGTCGCCTTCCCGGAAATGATGCTCACCGGATATCCGGCCGAAGACCTGGTTCTTCGCCCGACGTTCCGCGCTGCGTCACGCGATGCACTCGAGAAGTTGGCCGTCCGGTTGGCCGACGCCGGACTCGGCGACACCGCGGTGATCGTCGGCTACATCGACGACGACGGCCTCCCCCGGGACGCCTCGGGCTTCCTGCTCGACGGCCGGGTCGTGGCTCGCTACTTCAAACACCACCTGCCCAACTACGGAGTCTTCGACGAGCGTCGCTACTTCGCGCCCGGCACGTCGCTCACCGTCGTCCGGCACCTCGGCGTGGACATCGCGCTCACCGTCTGCGAGGACGTGTGGCAAGAGGGCGGCCCGTTCACGGTGGCAGGAGCCGCGGGTGTGGGTCTCGTCGTCAACATCAACGCGTCGCCCTACGAGCGCAACAAGGACGACGTGCGGGTGCGGCTGCTCCAGCGCCGGGCCGCCGAAGCCGGTGCACCGATCGCCTACGTCAACACCATGGGTGGGCAGGACGAACTGGTCTTCGACGGCGACTCAATGGTGGTCGCCCCGGACGCCTCCCTCGTCATGCGCGCGCCGCAGTTCGTCGAGGACGTGTTCCTGGTCGACATCCCGGTGCGCGAGGCGCTCGACTCACCGGCCGAGGTCGTCGGCGAGGAGCTCACCGTCACGCGGGTGAGTACTGCGGCCGCGCCACTGGTGCCGGCGACACCGCAACCCGGCGTCGTCGCCGAGCGCATCCCGGACGAAGCCGAAGTCTGGTACGCCCTCGTCACAGGATTGCGCGACTACGCCCGCAAGAACGGCTTCCGGTCGGTCGTGCTCGGCATGTCCGGCGGCATCGACTCCGCGGTCGTGGCGGCGGTCGCGGCGGACGCGATCGGCGGCGAGAACGTCTACGGCGTGTCGATGCCAAGTGCCTACTCCACCGACCATTCGAAGTCCGACGCCGAGGACCTCGCGAAGCGACTCGGCGCGCACTACCGCACCGTCCCCATCAGGCCGATGGTCGACGCGTTCGTCTCGGCGCTCCACCTCACGGGGCTGGCCGAGGAGAACGTCCAGGCGCGGATCCGCGGCACCACGCTGATGGGCCTGTCCAACGCCGAGGGCCACCTGGTCCTCGCCACCGGCAACAAGAGCGAGTTGGCCGTGGGCTACTCCACGATCTACGGCGACGCCGTCGGCGGCTTCGCACCCATCAAGGACGTGCCGAAGTCGTTCGTCTGGACGCTCGCGCGGTGGCGCAACAACGAGGCGCAGCGCCGCGGCGAGACCCTGCCCATTCCGCCGAACTCGATCTCCAAGGCGCCGTCGGCCGAGCTGCGTCCCGACCAACTCGACAGCGATTCGCTGCCCGACTACGAACTGCTCGACGCCATCCTGGCGCGCTACGTCGACGGCGATCGCGGCGTTTTGGAGATCATCGCCGAGGGATTTGACGCCGAATTGGTTCAGCGCGTAGCCCGGATGGTCGACGCCGCGGAGTGGAAACGGCGGCAGTATCCGCCCGGCACGAAGATCAGCTTCAAGGCGTTCGGACGGGACCGCCGCCTGCCGATCACGAACCACTGGCGCGAAACGGGCTAGATACCCGCGGGTAACGCTTTGGTCCGGTGACGCTCATCTCACGCCCAAACAGGAGACATACGCGCCGAAAACTTGCACGATTGTGTCGTCCGCATTACGTGCCCGGGGACCGGCAAGCCGGCCTCGAGGAGGAAGTGAGGCGAAGCCATGACCGAGACCACGCTCTACGGCGGCATCTCGAACCGGCGGATCACGATCCGCGACCTGCAGCAGGCCAAGGAGCGCGGTGAGCGCTGGCCGATGCTGACGGTCTACGACTACTCAACTGCTCGAGTCTTCGACGAGGCCGGCATCCCCGTGGTGCTCGTCGGCGATTCGGCCGCCAACGTGGTCTACGGCTACGACACGACGGTGCCGGTGACCATCGACGAACTCCTGCCCCTCGTCCGCGGCGTCGTCCGTGGCACCTCGCGCGCACTCGTCGTCGCCGATCTGCCCTTCGGCAGTTACCAAGCTTCTCCGCAGCAGGCGCTCGAGAGTGCCGCGCGGTTCATGAAGGAGGGCGGCGCGCAGGCCGTCAAGCTCGAAGGCGGCCAGCGGGTAGCCGCGCAGGTCGAGGCTCTCGTCTCGGCCGGCATCCCGGTCATGGCCCACATCGGACTCACCCCGCAGTCGGTGAATGCCTTCGGTGGCTACCGCGTGCAGGGTCGCGGCGACGAAGCAGCGCACCGACTGCTGCAGGACGCCAAGGCGCTCCAGCACGCGGGCGCCTTTGCGATCGTGATGGAGGTCGTTCCCTCCGACGTCGCCGCGCAGGTCACCCGCGCGCTGCACATCCCGACCGTAGGCATCGGCGCCGGCCCGTCGTGCGACGCGCAGGTGCTCGTGTGGCAGGACATGGCCGGCCTTCGCGGCAGCGGCAAGCCGGCGAAGTTCGTCAAGGAGTTCGCAGACGTCGGCGCCGTGCTGCGCGACGCCGCCACCCGCTTCGGCGACGAGGTTCGCGGCGGCACCTACCCGTCGGAAGAATACGAATACCACTGACTTGTCCGCCGAGCGCGACGCTCCATCTCGACCGCTCGCTTCGCTTGCGCCGCGGGGGACTCTTCGCGAGCCCTCATTGCGGGCGGTCGCCCTCCGTCGTCACGTGGTCTTGAGTTTGGCGTGTTCAAAACGCACTTGGCGATTGGTGACATCGGCGGTTGTCAGGCGGACGTCGATGCGCTCGCCTACATGGAGCCGGCGGCCGGTGGACCGGCCGCGGACGGCCGGGTTGTCGAGCACGACCGTCGCGGCGTGTGCATCAGCCTCGATGACGACGGCCGGGAAGAGCTCACCGACCCGGTCACGTAGTAGCCATGCCTCGGTCGCGTCGACCGCGGCGCGGTCGACCTCGTGGGCCACCTGGTCGGCGCGCCGCATCTCGTCCGGCAGGGCTGGTAGTGCGGTGCGCACCCAGTCGGGCACCGGCGTACCCGCGTGCAGGGCAAGGCAGATCTCCGCGGCGTAGCGATCGACGAGGCGGCGTAGTGGCGCGGTGACGTGGGCGTACGGCGCACCGATGCCGCTGTGCAGCCGCGGCTCAGGTGGGGTGCCATCGAACGGTGTGTACGCGGCACCACGCAGCAGCGCGACGGCGTGCTCGATGAATGCCACATGACGCGGATTGCCGCGGTCGACCAGGTCCAAGACATCGCCGGGCTGCGCATCGCTCGGCCACGGGATGCCCAACGCCTTCGCCGCTCGGCGCAGCGACGCCACCGCGCCCTGGTCCGGTGGCGGAACGGTGCGCAGGATGCCTACGCCGCCGGCGAGCATGATCTCTGCCGCACACATGCCGGTCAGCAACGAGATCTCCGCGTTGTAACGCTCGATCGGAAGTTCGTGCCGCAACTCGAGCGACCAACCGGAGTCGCCGTCACGCACCACGACCTGCTCCGGCAGGTCGAGGTCGATCGCATGCCGTTCGCGAGCCAGGCCAAGACGCAACTTGCCGACGTCCCGCAGTGCGGTGAGGGGATCCGGCAACGTGCCGGCGTCGAGCGCGGCCTGCACGCCGTCGTAGTCGAGTTGCGCCGTGCTTCGCACCCGCGCACGTCGCACGTCCGTGCTGCGCACCGTGCCGTCGGGGGCGAGGCGGATCGTCCAGAGCACGGCCGGACGGATGACACCGGGCAGCAGGCTGGCCGCATCCTCGCTCAGGGCAGGTGGGTGCAGCGGCACACGCGTGTCCGGGAAATAGAGAGTCTCGCCGCGGCGGTGGGCTTCGATGTCGAGCGCGCCACCCGGCGTGACGAAGGCGGCGACATCGGCGATCGCGTAGCTGATGACGAACTCGTCGCTGCCGCGCGCGATGTGCACGGCCTGATCGAGGTCGCGACTGCCCGGCGGGTCGACGGTGACGAACGGGATGTCAGTGGCGTCGGCGGCGGGTAACTCGGCCGACGCGGCCGCGCGGCGTGCCTCGTCGAGAACCTCGGACGCGAAATCGCCGGGCACCTCCAGCTCCGTCCGCAGAGCGGCGAAGTCGAGAGGTGCACCGGCGACTCGGTGCGTCACGATCTAGCGACGAACGAACTAGCTGGACTTCTTGGCTGGCGCCCTCTTGGCGGCAGCCCGCTTGGCCGGGGCCTTCTTGGCAGCGGCGCGCTTGGCCGGCGCCTTCTTCGCTGCGGTCCGCTTCGCCGCAGTCTTCTTCGCGGCGGCCTTCTTGGCCGGCGCCTTCTTCGCTGCGGTCCGCTTCGCCGCAGTCTTCTTCGCGACCGTCTTCTTGGCCGCTGTCTTACGGGCCGTGGTCTTCTTCGCGGCGGCCTTCTTGGCGGGCGACTTTCTAGCTGCGGCCTTCTTCGCCGGAGCTCTCTTAGCTGCGGCCTTCTTGGCCGGAGCCCTCTTTGCAGGTGCGGTCATTCGGTCTGCCTCCTCGGCTGCTGTCGATGGATTGCTCCATCGCTGCGACCAAGTTGACGATGACCACGCCTCCTCGTCAACACGGCGCGCCGATTCTTTTCGACGTGCTGTCCAGGCCACAAAAGGCACTGCGACGACCACGATCCACAAGATCGCGCTCAATCCCTTGCGCCACAGGGGTTTCACGCTCGCGATCATGTCGGATGACGCGCAAGTCGGCAAGCGGGTGATACAAACGGATTTTTCGATTGATAGCCGAATCGACGCCATACCTTGAGGTATGGAACGACTACGCGTTGACGCACGGACGACGACACAACAGGATCAACGGGCGACAAGCGCGTCGCCGAAGACGCACTCGAGGAGCACACCGATGGCATCGACAACGTTCACGTTCTCCTCTGCCGACGGTCTTGAAATCGTCGCGTATCGATGGGAATCGAGCGGCACTGCGCGCGGCATCGTGCAACTCACGCACGGCATGGGCGAGCACGTGCAGCGATACGAGCCGCTCGCTGCGGCGCTCACCGCGCAGGGGTTCGTCGTCGTCGGTCAAGACCATCGCGGGCACGGCGCGACGGCGACGTCGGAAGCCGACTACGGCCGGCTCGGCACCGGCGGATGGAACGCACTCGTCGACGACATCGGACTGCTCGCCGGCCGGGCGCGGGCCGACAACCCGAACCTGCCGCTCGTGCTGCTCGGGCACAGCATGGGGTCGTTCGCCGCCCAGCAATTCGCGCTCGACCGCAGCGACCAGATCGACGGGCTGGCGTTGACCGGCACGGCGGCGCTCGATCTCTTGGAGCCGGCGCTCGATCTCGACGAACCAATGGACCTGGGGATGTTCAATGCACCGTTCACCCCGGCACGTACGGACTTCGACTGGCTGTCCCGCGACGAGGCGCAGGTCGATCTGTACGTGAACGATCCGCGCTGCGGCTTCGGTCTTGAGCCGGCCGCCGCGAAGGACATGTTCGCGGCCGCCCGCCCGCTCGCCGATCCGGAACGAGTCGCGGCGATGCGCTCCGACCTGCCGGTGTACATCGCCGTGGGCGAGCACGATCCGGTGAACGGCCAACTGACCCTGCTCAGCCCGCTCCTCCAGCGCTACACGGCACACCTCACCGGTGTCACTGTGCACATCTATCCGGCGGCCCGGCACGAGGTGTTCAACGAGACCAACCGCGACGAGGTCGTCACCGACTTGGTCGACTGGCTGAACACCGTGGTGCCGCGCCTCGACTAGTCGGTTGACGCGGCCGCCGCCAGCAGTTCGACCGTCGCGCGCTGCACGCTGCCGAGCGGGTCATCGAGGGCCGGGGTCCGGCCGTATCGCTCGACGAGGGACACCACCGGGAACGGCGGCTCGGTTCCGTCCTCGACGTCGCCGACAATCGCCGTGACCGGAACGCCGGCCGACCGGGCCAGGGCAGCCACACCGCCGACGACCTTGCCGTCGAACGAGGACGCGTCGAGGCGCCCCTCACCGGTGATGACGAGATCAGCGGACCGGATCAGTGCGGCGAGCCCGACCCGCTCGGCGACGACGTCGAAACCGGGACGGAGCCTCCCGCCGATCGCCGCGAGTCCGCCGGCCAGACCACCGGCGGCGCCGCCACCCGGAATGGCGCCGACGTCGACGCCGAAGCGCTGCTCCAGTCGCTCACGCTCACGACGCAGTCG
>JAOPVG010000032.1 GCA_025966255.1 Jatrophihabitans sp. | reverse complement strand
TGATCACCACCCTGCCCGTCATCTGCTTCGCCGGCCTGGGTGCGGTGACGCCTCGGCTCGCCCGCCGGTTCGGGCCGCATCGGCTGCTGACGATCTCCCTCGTCCTGACCACACTCGGCCTGGCCGTACGCCCGATCGGCAACAGCTCGGTGGTCTTCGCGCTGTTCAGCGTGGTCGGGCTGTCCGGCGGGGCGATCAGCAATATCCTGATGCCCAGCCTGGTGAAGCGGCACTTCCCGAACCGCATCGGGCAGATGACCGCCGTCTACACGACCGCGCTCGCAGTCGGCGCGACCGCGGGCGCCGGCCTCACCGTCCCTATCGGTGACGCGGGGGGCAGCTGGCGGGTCGGGCTCGGGGCCTGGGCAGTGCTCACCGCGCTCGCCGTCCTGCCGTGGCTGCCCACGCTCGGGGACGACCGGGCCGACCGCGCGGCCCACGCCGCCAGCCCGCAGCGCGGCGTTCCGATGAGCGCGCTGCTGCACAGCCGCACCGCCTGGGCCGTCACTGCGTTTTTCGCCGCGCAATCCATGCAGGCCTACATCGCCTTCGGCTGGTTCGCCCGCTTTCTCAGTGACCACGGCATCGACCACAGCACGGCCGGGGCGATGGTCGCGGTGTTCTCGGCAGTGGGCATCCCCGTCTCGCTCGTCGCGCCGCGCGTGCCGCCGCAGCACCATCGCGCCGTGATCACCGCGTTCTGCGCCTGCAACCTCATCGCGTACACGGGTCTGGCCGCGGCGCCGACCGGCGGGGCGTGGCTGTGGATGGTGTTCGCCGGGATCGGTGGCGGGACGTTCCCGCTCGCGCTCACGCTGATCGGATTGCGGGCGCGGACGGCGGACACGACCGCCGCACTGTCGGCCTTCGCCCAAGCGATCGGCTATATCGTCGCCGGCACCGGCCCGCTGCTGTTCGGGGCCCTGTTCGGTGGGACGGGCTCGTGGGCCTTGCCGCTCGTGGTGCTGTTCGTCGCGCTGGCCATCACCTTCGTCTCGGCGTGGCCGGCGACCGCCGACCGATACGTCGACGACGAGATGGCAGCATCACCGGCATGACGAGCCCCGACCCTCGCGAGGTGCGTCGCGCGGATTTCCCCGTGCTGCGCGAACTGCCGACGAGATGGTCCGACGACGACACCTACGGGCACGTCAACAACGTCGTGCACTACCTGATGTTCGACACTGCGGTGAACGGGTGGCTGATCGAGGCGTCCGGCACCGACATCCGACGGCTGCCCGCGATCGGGCTGGTGGTCGAGACGTCGTGCCGGTATTTCGCCGAGCTGCGGTTCCCCGAGGTCGTGACCGCGGGCGTCGCGCTGGAGAAGCTCGGCCGCACCAGTGTCGTCTACCGCCTCGCGCTGTTCGGTGCGGGCTCGGACGCGCCAGCGGCGGTGGGCCGCTTCGTCCACGTGTACGTCGACCGGGACGACCGGCGGCCGACGCTCGTACCGCCGGAGATCCGTACCGCGTTGAAGCAGCTCAGCTCATCGTGATGGCGTCGATGCGCGTACGCAGGAACTCGCTCGCCACCACCGGCGGGTAGTCGGTGGTCTTGCCGATCGGTGGCTGTAGGGCCTCGACCACGGTGTCGTGATCGGCCTCGTAGAAGTAGACGAGGCTGACGAGATCCTCGTCCGGCGCATCGGCCTGCGGCGGCAGCACACGGTGCCGGTTGGACTTCCAACGGTCGCCGCTCCAGCGGGCCAGCAGGTCGCCGGTGTTGATCGTGAAGGCGTCGGGGTGGAACGGCGCGTCCTCCCACCCGTCGGTCTCCGTCCACACCTGCAGGCCGCCCTTGCCCGGCTCACGGTCGAGGATCGTCACCGTGCCGAAGTCGGTGTGCGGGCCGATCCGGAACTGGTTGTCGTCCGGCGTTCCGGTCACGTCCATCGGCGGATACCAGTTGATGTTCATCGTGTGCGTGGAGTGGCCGGTGTGCCGGGTGAAGAAGTCGTCGGCCAGACCGAGCGCGGTGGCGCACAGCCGCAGCAGATCGTCGGCCAGCGCGCGCATCTGTGCGAGGTAGGCGACGACGCTGGTACGGAGCTCGGGAACCTCGAGCGGGTAGACGTTGGGCTGGAACCAGAACCCGTCGACCTCCGGGTCTCCGGTGGGCTCCTCGGCGCCGACCGAGTACGACTCCTTGAGGTCCGGCGGCGTCTCAGTGCCTTCGGCGTAGCCGTTGGCCTCGACGCCCGGCGGCAACCAGCCGCGCCCGGCAACCGTGACGGCGTAGGCATCCTTCACCTCAGCGGGTAGCGCGAAGAAACGCCGGGCCGCGGCCCGCACCGCCGCCCGCGATTCCCGCGGCACGCCGTGGCCGGTGACGAGCAGGAAGCCGACGTTACGCAGCGCGGCATCAACCGCGGCGGCGACCTCGGCGCGTTCGCCGGCCTCGCCATAGAACCACGGCTCCAGGTCGATGATGGGGACGGACGCACTCATCTCAATCGACTCCGATGTCCTCGTTCCAGAGATCCGGACGAGCCGCGATGAACTCGGTCATCATCGCGACGCAGCGCGGATCGTCGAGCACTACCACGTCCACGCCGTTCTCGGCCAGCCAATCGTGACCGCCGACGAAGGTGCGGGCCTCACCGATGACGACCCGCGAAATGCCGAACTGCCGGATCAGCCCACTGCAGTACCAGCACGGCGACAGCGTGGTGACCATCGTCGTACCGCGATACGTCGGCTGCCGGCCGGCGTT
>JAOPVG010000031.1 GCA_025966255.1 Jatrophihabitans sp. | reverse complement strand
GAGGTGTACGAGCGGCTGGGCATCCCGACGGTCGCCACCGTGCCGTGGACGTCGGCCCGGCTGCTCAAGGCGGTGCTCGGCGAGACCACGGCCGAGGCGTGGCGCGACCCGTCGGGCGAGGTGTCCCTGGTTGCGGTCTCCCCACACGAGGGCTGGATCGGCAAGTCGATCACCGACTTCGAGATCGCCACGGGTACCCGGGCCGCGCTGTTCACCCGCTTCGGCACCGGGCAGTTGCCCGTGGCGTCGACCCTCATCCAGTCCGGCGACAAGCTGCACGTCCTCACCACCGACGAGCACGCGAAGACGTTGCGCGAGATCGCATCGCACGGCCCCGACGGAGCGCAGCGGTGAGGGTCGCCATCGCCGGGGCCGGCGCTGTGGGCCGCTCGATCGCCCGGGAGCTGATCGGCAAGAAGCACCAGGTCCTGCTGATCGACAAGGATCCGGCCAAGGTCCAGCCCGGCCGGGTCAAGGGCGCCGAGTGGCTGCTCGGCGACGCCTGCGAGGTCGCGAACCTGGAAGAGGCCGCGCTCGAGGAGTGCGACGTCGTCGTCGGCGCCACTGGCGACGACAAGGTCAACCTCGTGCTGTCCCTGCTGGCGAAGACCGAGTTCGCGGTGCGGCGGGTCGTGGCCCGGATCAACCACCCGGCCAATGAATGGCTGTTCACCGAGGCGTGGGGCGTCGACACCGCGGTGTCCACTCCGCGCGTGCTCGCCTCGCTGGTCGAGGAAGCCGTCGAGGTCGGCGACATCGTCCGGCTGTTCGGCATCCGCGAGGGTCAGGCCAACCTCGTCGAGCTGACGCTGCCCGAGGACGCGCCGTGCTCGGGCAAGCCGGTGCGCGATCTGCGGCTGCCCGAGGACACCACGCTGGTCGGGATCGTCCGCGGCCGCCGGGTGATCACGCCCGGCCCGGACGAGCCGTTGGAGGCCGGCGACGAACTGCTCTTCGTGGCCGCGCCTGATGCCGAGGAAGCGCTGCAGCACGCCGTGCTGCAGGGTTGAGGCTCAGGCCGCCGCGGCCAGTCGTCGCCGGGCCCGGGTGACGACCAGGAAGCTGAACCCGGCCGCGGCGATGAACAGCGGGTAGCCCATGGCAATGCGCGCGAACGCCAGCCAGCCGGTCGCGTTGTCGCCGTACAGGGTGAGCTGGACGATCCCGCGCGCGAGGAACACTGCGGTGGCCGCGAGGGTCGACCACGTGTAGGCGAGCAGCAGCGGGCGGCGCCGGTACCACGGCGTGCCGTCGCCGCCCGGCGTCGGATCCAGGAATTCCCAGAGCAGCCCGACGAGCGGGCGCCGCACGAGCACCGATATGGCGAACGGGACGGCGTACAGGAAACTCGTCCAGATCCCGAGCAAGAAGTACCCGCGCGCCTGGCCGGTGCGTGAGGCGATGATCGCGGCGATCACCACCCCGAAGAGCCCGGACAGCGCCTGCTGAATCGGCTGCTTGCGGACGAGGCGGTACGCGGTCAACACGATCGCCGAGCCGACCGCGGCGATGATGGCGGCGCGCAGCGTCGAGGTCACGTTGACGATGACGAACACCGTGGTCGGGATCGCCGTGATCAGGGCGCCCTGCCAGCCGCCGATGCTGGCGATCATCTGCTGGCGATACGTCTCGCGCAGATCGACCGGCTTTTTCTCGGCCGGTTGCTCGGTCGTGTTCTCGGCCGGTTGCTCGGTCGTGTTCTCGGCCGGCGGCTCGGTCATGCGCCTGGGGAGAGGAGTTCGTACCAGGGGTTGTACATCGCCAGCCGACCGTTGTGCACGCCCACCCGACCGCGGGCGAGCACGCGCCGTCCCGGCTCGATGCCGGCAATGCGGCGCCGGCCGAGCCACACGAGATCCAGCGAGTCGGAACCGTCGAACAGCTCGGCCTCGAGGGTGGGGACGGTCTCACTCGGCGTGTAGACGACGGCGCGCAGCCGACCCACCACCTGGCAGGAGCGACCGCGAGTCAGCTCGGTGACCGGCATGCAGGACCGCTCCTCGACCTTCTCCTGCAGCTCGGCGGCGTCGAGCCGCTCAGCAGTCGCCGTGAGGCGATGCAGCAGGGAGAGTCTGTGGCCCATGAGTCCAGGGTAGGTCAGCCGGGGGTGTCTTCGCTGCCTGGCAGCTCCACACCGGCCGGAAGCTGCAGCGGGACGGGCTCGCGCACCGGCAGCGGATCGCTGCCCCGCACCACGACGATCCCCCGCAGGGCGTCCTCGAACGCGCGCGCCTTGGCCGGGTCGGCGGCCACCGGGCCGGCGAACATGGCTCGCAGGAACCAGCGCGGCCCGTCCACCCCGATGAAGCGCACCGGCACGAGCCCCTTGCCGCCGTCCTCGGGCACGTTCCCGTGCAGTTCCGGGCCGAACGGTCCGTCCTGCTCGGCGGCCGAGGCCTTGCGCTGGGCGTTGAGCGACTCAGCGATCTCGGCCCGGACCTCGTCCCAGATGCCCTCGTTGCGGGGTGCGGCAAAGACGCCGATCTGCATCGTGCCCTCGGTGCTGGCGAGCGTCGCCGCGATCACCTGCTGCTCCTCGTTGATGTCCACCCGGACGTCGTAGCCGTCTCCGGCCGGGATGAGCAGGGCGCCGAGATCAACCCGGCTCACCTCGTCGTCGGGCGCGTCGCGCTCGTCGTAGGGGCCGGTGGTCTCGTCGGGCTCCTCGCGGTGCCGCGTCTCCCATGGGGGGGTCGCGTCGATCTTCGAGGCTTCGGTGCGCTTCTGTCTGCGTCGTCCCGGCACTACTGCGGTCCTCCCTGAAACATGTGTCCGGCCAGCGCTGCCGCGCCACCCGTCGATCCGTGTCCGCCCACGCCCCGCTCGGACGTGGGCAGCTCGTCGACCTCGACGAAGTGAGCATGCTCCACCCGCTGAACGACCAGTTGGGCGATGCGCTCGCCACGGGCCAGACGCAGCGACTGAGCAGTGTCGTGGTTGATGACGATCACCTTGACCTCGCCCCGGTAGCCCGAGTCGATCGTGCCCGGCGCGTTGACGATCCCGAGGCCGACCCGGGCCGCGAGCCCCGAGCGAGGATGCACGAACGCGGCGTAGCCGGCCGGCACCGCAAG
>JAOPVG010000027.1 GCA_025966255.1 Jatrophihabitans sp. | reverse complement strand
GGCCTGTGGCCGGAGGCCGACTTCAACGTCGCGCCGACCAAGCCGGTGCGGGCGGTGGTCAACCGGCCGCTCCGCGCCGCCGACGGCACCCCGGCCAAGACACCCACCCGGCAGCTGCGGGTGGTCTCGTGGGGGCTCATCCCGTCCTGGGCCAAGGATCGCAAGACGCAGAGCCGGATGTTCAACGCCCGCGCCGAGAGCGTCGCCACCACCAGCGCGTTCCGGCGGGCCTACGCCAAACGGCGCTGCCTCGTGCCGGCCGACGGCTGGTACGAGTGGCAGAAGACCGACACCGGCACCAAGCAGCCGATCTACATGGTGCCGAGCGACGGCCACCCGCTCGCCTTCGCCGGCCTGTACGAGTTCTGGGGCGAGCGCGGCGAGACCGTGACCACCTGCACCGTCCTCACCGCGCCGGCTACCGGTGTGCTGAGCGAGATCCACGACCGGATGCCGCTCGTCCTGCCGCGCTCCGCCTGGGAACGCTGGCTCGACCCGGCGGTCGACGATCCGGCCGACCTGCTGCAGGCCTGGGACGAGGCGCAGGGCGAGCACCTCGAGTTGCGCCCCGTTCCGACTCTCGTGAACAAGGTCGACAACAACGGTCCCGAACTGATCGAACCGGCCGAGCCCGAGCCCGAACCGCAGCGGCTCTTCTGATGCGGGTCGAGGTCTCCACGCCTTCGGGCCCGGCGCTCGTCGACCTCGACCGGCCGCGGGGCACGCTGCGAGCCCTGCTGGTGCTCACGCACGGCGCAGGCGGTGCCGTGGAGACCGCCGACCTCGTAGCCATCCGCGGGGTCGCGCTCAAGGCGGGCATCGCGGTTGCCCGGGTCACCCAGCCCTACCGCGTGGCCGGCCGCCGCAGCCCAGCCGCCCCGTCTGTGCAAGACACGGCCTGGCTGGCCGTCGTCGCCGCGATCCGGAAGCGCCGCGGTTTCGGGTCGGTGCCGCTGTTCGTCGGCGGCCGCTCCAACGGCGCGCGGGTGGCCTGCCGCACCGCCGTCGCGACCGGCGCGGCCGGAGTGATCGCGCTGGCGTTCCCGCTGCATCCGCCCGGTAAGCCCGAGGCCTCGCGCCTCGACGAGCTCGACGCGGCCGGGGTGCCCGTTCTCGTGGTGCAGGGCGACCGTGACCCGTTCGGGATGCCACCGCCGGGCGACGCGCGGGAGATCGTCGTCATCACGGGCGCCGACCACTCGCTCAAGCGCGATCCCAGCACCGTCGCCGCCGTGGTTCTGGCCGCCGTGACAACCATGATCGGGCATGCCAGGGTCGGAGGATGACCTCTGCCACCGACCAGTTCCGGGTGGCCCGCGACTTCCTGCTGGAACACCGCACCAGCTACGACACCGCGTGCGCCGGCTTCGGGTGGCCGCGGCCGGAGCACTTCAACTTCGCCACCGACTGGTTCGAGGCCGTCCTGGCCGCCGAGCACCCGCACCGCGTCGCCCTGCGCCTGATCGAGGCCGACGGCACCGAGGCCACCTACACCTTCGCTGAGCTGGCGGCCCGCTCAGACCAGCTCGCCGGCTGGCTGCGGTCCGAGGGCGTCGGCCGCGGCACCCACCTGCTGGTGCTGCTGGGCAACCAGGTGGAGCTATGGGAGACCACCCTCGCCGCGATGAAGCTCGGCGCGGTGATGATCCCGGCTACCACACTGCTCGCGGAGGCCGATCTGCGCGATCGGATCGAGCGCGGCAACGTGGGCGGGGTCATCGCCCGCTCCGAGCTGGCGCCGTCGTTCGAGGCCGTCCCCGGCTCCTATCTGCGCATCGCCGTCGGTGCGCCCGTCGAGGGATGGTTGCGCTACGCCGACAGCACCGAGAGCCTCGAGCCGTTCGGCGTGGACGGTCCGACCAACGCCAGCGACCCGCTGCTGCTGTACTTCACCTCCGGCACCACCGCGCTGCCCAAGCTCGTCGAGCACACGCATGTCTCCTATCCGATCGGGCATCTGTCGACGATGTACTGGATCGGCTTGCAGCCCGGCGATGTGCACCTGAACGTCTCCAGCCCGGGCTGGGCCAAGCACGCGTGGTCGTGCGTCTTCGCCCCGTGGATCGCCGGCGCCACCATCTGCATCTACAACTACGAACGCTTCGACGCCACGGCGATGCTCGACACCCTGCGGAACGCGAAGGTGACGACCTTCTGTGCTCCTCCCACCGTGTGGCGAATGTTGATCCAGCAGGACCTCGCCGCCTGGCGGGACTCGCTGTCACTTCGCGAACTCGTCAGTGCGGGCGAGCCGCTCAATCCCGAGGTCATCGAGTCGGTCCGGCGCGCGTGGGGCCTGACGATCCGCGACGGATTCGGCCAGACCGAGACGTCCCTCCTGATCGGCAACTCGCCGGGCCAACCGCTCAAGATCGGCTCGATGGGCCGACCTATGCCCGGCTTGTCGATCACCCTGGTCGACCCCGCTAGCGACGAGATTGCCGACGAGGGCGAGATCTGTGTCGACTGCGAGCCGACCCGACCGGTCGGGCTGATGGTCGGGTACCGCGGCGAGGACGAGCGCAACGAGCGCGCCTTCGCCGGCGGTCGCTACCACACCGGCGACGTCGCCAACCGGGACGCCGATGGCTACATCACCTACGTCGGACGCTCGGACGACGTTTTCAAGGCCAGCGACTACCGCATCAGCCCGTTCGAGCTGGAGAGCGTGCTCATCGAGCATCCCGCCGTGGCCGAGGCCGCGGTCGTGCCGGCACCCGATGAGCTGCGCCTAGCCGTGCCCAAGGCCTACGTGGTGCTCGTCGCGGGCCAGGAGCCGAGCCCGGAGCTGGCCGGTGACATCCT
This sequence comes from Jatrophihabitans sp., assembly GCA_025966255.1. Lineage (GTDB taxonomy): Bacteria > Actinomycetota > Actinomycetes > Mycobacteriales > Jatrophihabitantaceae > Jatrophihabitans. The sequence continues at coordinate 4,744 of JAOPVG010000027.1, read as the reverse complement.
GCGCTTCTGCCGCGAGCACCTCGCCCCGTATAAGCGCATCCGCCGGCTGGAGTTCGCGGAGTTGCCCAAGACGATCAGCGGCAAGATCCGCCGGGTCGAGCTGCGGGCCACCGAAGCCGAAAACGCGGGCAGCCGGCCCGCGGGCGAGCACCGCGAAGAGGACTTCGCATAGGCCGTATCACCCCGCAATCCCGGCAACGAGCGCCCCAGCAACCCGCACCAAATCCGCGGGCGCCAGCTGCACCTGCAACCCCCGCTTCCCCGCCGAGACATAAACCGTCGCAAAACCCTCGGCCGAGGCATCCACCACCACCCGCAGCCGGGTCTTCTGCCCGACCGGCGAGATCCCGCCCACCACGTACCCCGTCGCCCGCGCCGCCGCCGCTGGCTCGGCCAGCTCGGCCCGCTTGCCGCCCAACGCCGCCGCCAAGGCCTTGAGGTCGAGTCGGGCCGCCACTGGCACCACCGCACACGCGAGCTTGCCGTCCACCGTGGCGATCAGCGTCTTGAAGATGCGTTCCGGGTCGACGCCGAGGGCCGCCGCCGCCTCTTCACCGAACGCCGAAGCCCGCGGATCGTGCTCGTACGGGTGCAGCGTGAACTCGATTCTCTCCCGCGTCAGCAGTGCCGTCGCGGGCGTTCCTGTTGCCACGATCGGCACCTTACGGCTGATCTGGAATGCATCGGGGTACGGATTGGTTATGGGGACAGACATTATCGAAGGAGAAGCAACCGCAAATGATGGTCGCAACACGGCCCGCTCGGGCCTCTGCGCTGGTGAGCGAGATCCGACCGCTGAGGGCGCCCGCGATAGTCTCCAATCCACGGCCCGATGAGGGTCTCGGAAGGAGCACGGTGGCGGAAGAGACGGTGGAAGCCCGCCGGGCCCGGTTCGAGCGCGACGCGCTCCCGTTCCTGGATCAGCTCTACGCTGCCGCGATGCGCATGACGCGCAACCCGTCCGACGCCGAGGACCTCGTCCAGGAGACGTTCGTCAAGGCGTTCGCGGCATTCCACCAGTTCACCGAGGGCACGAACCTCAAGGCCTGGCTGTACCGCATCCTGACGAACACGTTCATCAACAACTACCGCAAGAAGCAGCGCCAGCCCCAGGAATCCGGCAACGAGGACGTCGAGGACTGGCAGTTGGCGCGGGCCGAGTCGCACACGTCGTCGGGCCTGCGCTCGGCCGAGATGGAAGCGCTCGACCACCTGCCCGACTCCGACGTGAAGGACGCGCTGCAGGCGCTGCCCGAGGACTTCCGCCTGGCGGTGTATCTCGCCGACGTCGAGGGCTTCGCATACAAGGAAATCGCTGAGATCATGGGCACGCCCATTGGAACGGTGATGTCGCGTCTGCACCGCGGCCGGAAGCAGCTGCAGAACCTGCTGGCTGATTACGCCCGGGAGCGCGGCCTCATCCGCACCGGCGCTGGAGGCGAGGAATGAGCAAGGGTTTCGGCTTTGGTCCCGGCAACATCGACTGCACCGACGTGCTCGATGAGCTGTACGTCTACATGGACGAAGAGACCGATGACGCCACCAAGGGCCGCATCCGCCAGCACCTGGAGGCCTGCGCCCCCTGCCTGAAGCAGTACGGCCTCGAGCAGGACGTCCGCGCGCTGATCACCCGTTGTTGCGGTGGTGACCGCGCGCCGGCCAGCCTGCATCAGCGGGTCCGAGTTCGGATCACCGAGCTGACCGTCGAGTCGGCCCACCGCGAGTACCGGGCCGAGTAGCCCGCCAAATCATCGCCTTCGCGATGGAGGCGATGGGTGCCTTCGCGGGGTGCCGGCTGGCCGGTAGCTTGACGCCGCGACCGAGGACGTACGCCGCCTGACCCTGGCTCGGCCATACGCTGCGCGCCTGCGCCGTGGGCATGACGGCGACCAGAGGCGCGACGAGCGCCAGCGCAGCCAACGCGGCGCGTAAGGCCACGGCGAGACCGCCGTCGCCGAGGAATCCTTGTAGTCCACCCGAACCTCAGCCATGGGCGGCCGGCGCAGTACGGTCGGCCAACTGCCGGGCCGCGTAGAGGCCGGCCGCGATGAGGTTGTGGCCGGGCTGACCCATCACGACGCCGAGCATGTCCACCGTCTTGCCGGCCACGAGGCGATGCGTGCGGAACATGAAGCAGCCGCCTGCGGCGTCGTCCGAGCCGGTCTTCATGCCGACGAAGCCGTCCTGACCCAGCAGCGTGTCGGTGTTGTCCACCGTGCCGGCCACCGGCAACCGGTAGCTGCGCGTTGCCATCATGTCCGCGAGGACCGAGACACGCGCGGCCACCCGCGCCAGGATCAACTGGTCGCCGGCCGTCGATCGGGTGCCGTCGTCGAAGCCACTCGGGTCGGTGTACTTGGTGTGCCACATGCCCAGCGCTACGGCCATCGCGTTCATCCGGGCGACGAACGCCTGGACGCTGCCGGCCGTGAACCGCGCAAGCATCACGGCGACGTTGTTCGCAGACGGCAGTAGCAGAGCCATCAAGGCCTGCCGTTCGCTCAGCTCCTCGCCGGCACGAACCGGTACGAGCGACTGTTCCTGGCTGCGGCGCACCGCTGTGTCAGCCACGTCCGCCTCCGAGACCGTGAGAGTGGGCCCGCCCTCGCCCGGACCCAGGGGCAGTTGGCGCAGCACGAGGTAGGCGGTCATCACTTTGGCCAGGCTGGCGATGGGCGTCGCCGCCTGGCCGGGGCTCGTCTGCGGGTCGTCCCCGCCCAGTTGATACGCGGCCTGACCGTGGCTCGGCCAGCCGCTCGCGGCCAGATAGTGCCGGCGGCTGTCGTTGTTCAGGATGTGCGGCGCGATCAGAGCGACCACCGCCGAGGCGACCGCCAGCAGCGCGACACTGCCCCGAAGCCGGGCCCGGCGCCGGCGCGGGGAGTGGAGCGTCACCGCACCGTAGATCGGCGGCAGCGCGGCGACGGACGGACGGGACATGGCGCGGCAGCCTTCTGGTCCGGAGGGGCGGGACGAGAACAGCCTCACGATCTGTCGCTATCGTCGACGTTCGGGCGCCCCTTATGGCCCGCTTATGCAGACACCGGGATGCTCGACGCACTGACGGTCGACATCCGACGTGAGACCACGATCTGGAGACCCGAGCGTGCGTGTCCTTCTCGCCGAAGACGAGCGGCTGCTCGCCGACACCGTGGCGGACGGGCTGCGCAAGCTCGCGATGGCCGTGGACGTCTGCTACGACGGCGAGGCCGCCGTCGAGCGGCTCGGCATCAACCGCTACGACGTCGCGGTCCTCGACCGGGACATGCCCCGCCGTACCGGTGACGACGTCTGTCGCTGGATGGTCGAGGAGCAACTCGGCACGCGCATTCTCATCCTCACCGCGGCCAGCGGGATTCGCGACCGCGTCGACGGCCTCGGACTTGGCGCGGACGACTACCTGACCAAGCCCTTCGCCTTCGCCGAGCTCGCCGCCCGGGTGCAAGCGCTGGCCCGACGGCCACCGACCGGCTCCCCACCCGTACTGGACCGCGCCGGCGTCGTGCTGGACATCCCGCGGCACCGGGCCTTCCGCGAGGGTCGGCTGCTCGACCTGACGCCCAAGGAATTCGCGGTGCTGTCCATCCTGATGCATGCGTCGGGCGAGGTCGTCAGTGCCGAGGAGTTGCTGGAGAAGGCGTGGGACGAGCATGCCGATCCCTTCACGAATGCGGTACGAGTCGCGGTCATGACGCTGCGCAAGAAACTGGGCGAGCCGGCGATCGTGCACACCGTGCCGCGGGTCGGTTACCGGTTCGGCGAATGAGCGCGCCGCGCCGAGGCGCCGGATGAATCGGTGGCGGCTGACCCCGCGCCGGCGCGTCGTCCTGGTGATCCTGCTGAGCTGGCCGCTCGGCTACTTCTTCCTGGACTGGGCCAGCTTCAACGGCATCAACATCGTGCGGTACTACCGCTCGGGCTACGTGAACTGCGACGGGTCGTGGCGCTCGTACACAAACTCCTGCCCGAACTTCAACGTCACGGTGGCCTGGATCGAGCTGATCGTCGTTGCGCTGGTGCTCACTGGGCTGGGCCTGCTCGTGTCCCGCTGGGTGCTCTCGCCGGTGCGGGCGATGGCCGAAACGGTCGACCGCCTCGGCCCGACGAGCCTCGGCCTGCGGCTGCGGCAGGACGGCCCGCGCGACGAGTCCCGCCTGCTGGCTGACGCGGTCGACGCCATGCTCGACCGCGTCACCGAGGGCTACGAGGCGCAACGCCGTTTCGCGTCCAACGCATCTCACGAGCTGCGCACCCCCCTGGCCACGCAGCGCGCATTGATCGAGGTCAGCCTCTCGTCGGCGCTGACCGAGGAACAGCTCGAGCTGCTCTCCCGGCAACTGCTCGCCACCAACGAGCGCAACGAGAAGCTGATCGACGGACTGCTCGTGCTCGCCGAGACCGAACGCGGCCTCATGTCGAACACGCCGCAACCGCTGGACCGCATCGTCGGTGAGGCCGTCGAGGCGCTGCGCCCGACGGCCAAGGAACGCGGCGTCGACCTGTCGGCCTCGCTCACCCCCGTGGTTGTCCTGGGCGAGCAACCGCTGCTCGACCGCTTGGCCGGCAACCTCGTGCACAACGCCATCAAGTACAACGTCGCCCACGGCTGGGTCGCCGTCACGCTTTCCCCGGCCGGCGTGCTCACCGTCGCCAACAGCGGGCCGCCGGTCCCTCCCGGGCAGGTCGCGTCCCTCTTCGAGCCGTTCCGCCGGATGACCGGCGAGCGCCTCGACCACGGCGGGGG
>JAOPVG010000624.1 GCA_025966255.1 Jatrophihabitans sp. | reverse complement strand
GCGGCATTCGACACCCCATGGGTTCGCTCGCCGGTACAACCCACGCCGACCCGGCGCTGGACCGGGGCCGCCTCCGCGCCGGCCGCCCCGGCAAGCACAGCCGGGCCGGGGACCGACCCGGCACCGGAACCGGTGTCGTCAAGGTGGTCCGAGCCCGCGCTGGTCGGGGCGCCCGAGCCACTGCTGGCCGCCGAGCCGGAGCTGCTGGTGGTGGCCGAGCCCGAACCGGCCGAGCCGGAACCGGCCGTCGAGCCCGAGCCGCCGGTCCCCGTAGAGCCTGAGCCGGCGGTCGCGCTAGAAGCCGAACCGCTGGTCCGCGCCGAGTCCGAACCGCCGGCCGGGCCTGGCCGGCCCAAGCCGGTGTCGCCGGCGCCCGTCCCCGACCTCTCAGCCGCGCAGCGGCCGCACCCGTCGCCGGAGCCGCACCGGCCGAGGCCTCGCCCGGGCCAGCGGCGGCCGGGCTCCGAACCACCGACTTCCGCCGGTACCACGCCGCCGCGTCCGGGCCGCGCTCAGCCGCCCACCATCGCGGGTGCGTCCTCGTTCGGCGGCGCCGCGGCCACGGTCGGGCGGACCTATCAGCCGGATCTCTCCAAGTTCCTCGAAGCATCCGAGCCGCAGCCCGGCGACGACGTGCCGGCGGAGAACGGCAAGCGCCGCGGGTTCGGCAGCCGGCGCCTGTGGCGATTGGTCCTGCGGCTGTTCATCGTCGTGGTGATCGCGCTGGGCGCGGCCTTCCTGCTGCGGACCTACGTGGTGTCGCCGTACTACATCCCGTCCGCATCGATGGAGCCGACGCTGCACGGCTGCACCGGATGCAACGATGACCACGTCCTCGTCGACAAGATCACCTACCGCATCCACGATCCGCAACAGAACGACCTCGTCGTCTTCAACAAGCCGGCCAACGCCGAGGCCCCGGAGAAAATGCTGATCAAGCGCGTCATCGGCTTGCCCGGTGACCGGCTGCAATTGAAGAACGGGCACGTGTACATCAACGGACAGCTGGTGGACGAGCCGTACGTGCGCAAGGCGTGCGGCGCCCGGCCGACGACGGCAACCACTAGCACGTCGTCGTGGACGATCCCGGACAAACATCTGTTCGTCATGGGCGACAACCGCTGCAACTCGGTCGACAGCCGGACCTTCGGCCCGATCCCGACCGCGTCGGTGATCGGACGTGCCTTCGCGATCATCTGGCCGCTCAACCGGATCCGCATCTTGTGACCTCGCCCGAGCCGGACCTCCCGGAATTGTCGGTACCCACGCCTAGCGTGGTGGCCATGACGCAGGTATCCGATGTCGAAGTGCCGGCCGAGCTCCCGCCGGTCGTCCTGGGGTCGCTCTCGCCCTCGCGAGCGGCCGACTTCAAGACCTGCCCACTGCTTTACCGGTTCCGTTGCATCGACCGGCTGCCCGAGACTCCGTCGCGCGCCGCCACGCGGGGCACGATGGTGCACGCCGTCCTCGAGTCGCTGTTCGATCTGCCGTCCGCCGAGCGCACGCTCGATTCCGCTCGGCAAATGCTGCCTTCGGCTTGGGCCCGCGTCCGGGAGGAGGCGCCCGAGGTCGACACGCTGTTCAGCGAGGACACCGACGGCAGCGACTTCGCGGGCTGGATGGAATCGGCCGCCGAGCTGCTCGGCAACTACTTCCGCCTCGAAGACCCGTCCCGCCTCGAGCCCGAATCGCGCGAGCAGCGGGTCGAGATCGTGATCGACGGGTTGCAGTTGCGCGGCATCGTCGATCGCGTCGACGTCTCACCGGCCGGCGACCTGCGCGTCGTCGACTACAAGACCGGCGCGTCGCCCCGAGAGGCGTTCGAGGCCAAGGCGCTGTTCCAGATGAAGTTCTACGCGCTCGTCCTCTGGCGCACCCGCGGCGTCGTGCCGCGGCAGCTGCGGCTGATGTACCTGGCTGACACCGACACCCTCAGCTATGCGCCCGACGCCGAGGAGCTCACTCGCTTCGAGCGCACCCTGATGGCGATCTGGGCCGCCATCCAGCGGGCCATGCAGACCGGTGATTTCCGGCCCAGCCCCAGCCGGCTCTGCGACTGGTGCGACCACAAGGCCCTCTGCCCGGCCTTCGGCGGCACGCCGCCACCGTTCCCGCAGAACCCGGTGCTCACCGATCCGCGCGACGACCCGCCCGCCCCGCCGCTGACTCCGTGATCGGCTGATCGGGCCGATGGTGACGCTCAGGTGCGGAAGGCAATGAGCGGCACAGCTGTCTCCTCCGGAGTGATCGCTCCGTGGAATCCGACGAGCTCGGCGACCGCGGCCGGCTCGTGCGCCGAGGCCAGTACCACCGCCGGCTCCTGGCAGACGACCACGACGTCGCCGATGCGGGCGACGTGCTCGGGCGGCACCGGACCGAACCAGCCGGCCTCGATCAGCTCCTCCCGCCGGACCACGAGCGCCTGGTCCCCCAGCACCTCGCGCCAGGCGGCCAAAACGTCGTCGGTGGCGCCGTCGTGGGTGTGCAGGTAGCGCGCCCGGGGCTCGCCCGCGACGACCCGCACCCCAGCGGCAAGCCGAGGATCGGCGTCGAGATCGAACCGCCCCTCGGCCGGAACGTCCAGGCCCCCGTGATCGGCGGTGACGAGCAGCGCGGCGTCACGGGGCAGCCGCTCGGCGATGTGCGTGATCAACCGGCCCACCTCGGCCGCGGCCGAGGCCCACTGCGGCGAAGCGATCCCGAACAGGTGGGCCGTCGTGTCGAGCGTCGGGTGGTAGCCGTAGACCAGCTGGGTGCCGGCCCGTAGTTCGTCGACCACCGAACGCGCCACGTCCTTCGTCCCCACGTAGCGGGTCGCGCCATAGGCCGCGGTCGTGAGGCCACTGCCGGCAAAGCCGCGGGCACCGACGACCACCGTCGATACCCCGGCCCCCGCGGCCTGCTCGAGCAACCTCGGCACCGGCTGCCAGGTCCGCGGCGGCGGGTCGTCGCGCCAGTCGATGTGGGTAAGCACCCGGTCGGTACCGGGGACGTTCACCGTGAAGCCGAGCACCCCGTGGGCGCCCGGCAGCGCGCCGGTACCGAGCGTCACCAGGCTCGTCGGTGTGGTGGACGGGAACGCGCTCGACAGCTCGCGCAGCATTCCGGCCGACCCGGCCAGTACCGCGGCCAGCGCCGGGGCGGTCTGGGCCGCGGCCGGCAGCAGGTGGTAGCCGAGCCCGTCGACGAGCAGCACGACCACCTGCCGCACCCCACCCAGGGACCCGGCCAGCCCGAGCGGATCCGCACTGTCCGCGTGGCCGAGGACGGCCAGCGCACCGGGCAGTATGCCGGCCAGACTGCCCGACGGCGGCTCGGCCCCGAGCGTCACGGCCCGGCCCTGGGCCCGGCGTTCACCAGCCGCTCCAGGCGGTCGAGCGTCAGCTCTTCGAGCCCGGCGAGGACGGTCCGCCCGGGCGCCGCATCGATGCCGACGTGGTGCGGCACGGCAACCACGACGCAGCCGGCGGCCTCGGCCGACGCGACGCCGGTCGGCGAGTCCTCGATCGCCACACACGCTGCCGGATCGACGCCGAGGCGGGCAGCAGCCGTGAGGTACGCCTCGGGGTGCGGCTTGCCTTGGGCCACCTCGTCGCCGGTCACGACAACGTCGAACGCACCCTCGGGCAGTTGAGCCACGAGCGCTGACGCCAATCGCGCATAGGACATCGTGACCATTGCGCACGGCACGCCCGCCTGGCGCAGCTCGGCCAGCAGTTCGATGGCGCCGGGCCGCCACGGCATCTTGTGTCTGGCGGCCGCGATCACGTCATCGAGCATCCGCTCCACGATCTCGGCCGGGTCGAGTTGCACGCCACCGACGTCGCGCAGGATCCGACCCGACTCGGGCAAGGCGTTGCCGACGAGGGCGTGCGCCTGCTCGTCACTCCACGAACCGTTGAACTCCGCCACGAGCCGGTGCTCCGCGGCGAACCAGTACGGCTCGGTGTCGACGAGCGTGCCGTCCATATCGATCAGGACTGCTTGCAGCGAGCCGCGCGAACGTGCTGGGTTGGGCATCAAGGACGATCGTCAGCTACTCGTTGTCCGATCGGTAGCCCAGGTTCGGCGAGAGCCACTTCTCCGCCTCGGCAACCGTCCATCCCTTGCGCTTGGCGTACTCCTCGACCTGGTCGCGGCCGACGCGGCCGACCACGAAGTACTGCGATTGGGGGTGCGCGAAGTACAGCCCGCTCACCGACGCGCCCGGCCACATGGCCATGCTCTCGGTGAGCTCGATGCCGGTGTTGGCCTTGACGTCCAGCAGCTCCCAGATCGTCTGCTTCTCCGTGTGCTCGGGGCACGCCGGATAGCCCGGAGCCGGCCGGATACCGACGTACTACTCCTTGATCAGCGCCTCGGCGTCGAGCGCTTCGTCGGGCTGGTAACCCCAGAACTCGTGCCGGACCCGCTCGTGCAGCCGCTCGGCGAAGGCCTCGGCGAGGCGGTCGGCCAGCGACTCCAGCAGG
>JAOPVG010000298.1 GCA_025966255.1 Jatrophihabitans sp. | reverse complement strand
TGTCGCGACGCTGGATCTCAACGACAGGCGGACAACTCGGATCGTCAGAGCGCGCGGATGATGTCCTCGACCCGTTCCTTCGCGTCCCCGAACAGCATCTGGGCGTTTTCGCGGAAGAACAGCGGGTTCTGCACGCCGGCGTATCCCGCTGCCATCGAGCGTTTGAAGACGATGACGCTCTTGGCCTCCCATACCCGCAGCACGGGCATGCCGGCGATGGGGCTGCTCGGGTCCTCCGCGGCGGCCGGGTTCACCGTGTCGTTCGCGCCGATGACGAGTACCACGCTGGTGCCCTCGAAGTCGTCGTTGATCTCGTCCATCTCGAGCACGATGTCGTACGGCACCTTCGCCTCGGCGAGCAGCACGTTCATGTGCCCCGGCAGACGTCCGGCCACCGGGTGGATGCCGAAGCGGACCTCGACGCCGCGCTCGCGCAGCTTGCGGGTCAGATCGGCCACCGGGTACTGCGCCTGCGCGACCGCCATGCCGTAGCCGGGCGTGATGATGACCGACGACGCGTCCTTGAGCAGGTCAGCGGTGTCCTGGGCGTTGATCTCCCGGTAGTCGCCGTAGTCGGTGTCGTCGGCGCCGGACGCGACGATGCCGAAGCCGCCGGCGATCACGGAGATGAACGAGCGGTTCATCGCCTGACACATGATGTAGGACAGGTACGCACCGGACGAGCCGACGAGCGCGCCGGTGACGATCAGCAGGTTGTTGTCCAGCAGGAAGCCCGACGCCGCGGCCGCCCAGCCGGAGTAGCTGTTCAGCATCGACACGACGACGGGCATGTCGCCGCCGCCGATGGACGCCACCAGGTGCACCCCGAGGAGCAGTGCAACCAACGTCATCGCGATCAGCAGCCCCAGGTTGGGGTGGATCACGAACGCCACGGTCAGGCCGGCAAACACGACCAGCGAGCCGAGGTTGATGACGTTCTTCCCGGGCAGCGTCAGCGGGGCCGACTTGATGCGGGCCGACAGCTTGAGGAACGCGACGACCGAACCGGTGAACGTGACGGCGCCGATGAACACCCCGATGAACACCTCGGCGTGGTGGATGCGCAGCAGCGAACCGGGGAACCCCGCGCCGCCCTTCGCCTCGACCTCGTAGTAGCCGTCCCAGCCCACGAGGACGGCCGCAAGGCCGACGAAGCTGTGCAGCATCGCGATCAGCTCGGGCATGCCGGTCATCTCGACGACCCGCGCCCGCCACAGTCCGATCACCGCCCCGATCACCATGGCGATGACGAGCAGTGCCACCCCGCCGGCGGTGATGCTGCGCGTCGCCAGACCGATCGTGGCGGCCAGGGCGATGACCATTCCCGAGATTCCGAAGACGATCCCGGATCGGGACGTTTCGTGCTTCGACAGGCCGGCCAGGGCCAGGATGAACAGCAGGGCAGCGACGATGTAAGCCGCCTGGGCGGCGTTCGCGGCATTCACCGGCTCAGCCCTTCGAGAACATGCTGAGCATGCGTCGGGTCACGGCGAATCCGCCGAAGATATTGATGCTCGCCAGCAGGATCGCCGCGAAGGACACCACGGTGATCACCGTGTCGTGGTGCCCGATCTGCAGCAGGGCGCCCACGACGATGATCCCGGAGATCGCATTCGTGATCGACATCAGCGGCGTGTGCAGCGCGTGGTGCACCTTGCCGATCACGTAGTAGCCGATGACGATCGCCAGCACGAACACGGTGAAGTTTCCGATCAGCTGGCTGGGCGAGAATGCGGTGAGCAGGAACAGCGCAACCACTCCGATGCCGACGATCGTGTACTTGCGACTCACCGGGAGCGGTTGCTTCTCCGGCTTGACCGGACGGTCCGGTACGGCCTTGACCGCCGGCGCCGCCGACACCTGCACCGGCGGTGGCGGCCAGGTCTTCTCGCCGTTGCGAACCACGGTCATGTTGCGTTGCACGACGTCGTCCCAGTCGAGGACGAGCCGGCCGTCCTTCTCCGGGGTCATCAACTTCATCAGGTTGACCAGGTTCGTCCCGTAGAGCTGGGAGGCCTGGGCGGCGAGTCGGCCGGCAAGATCGGTGTAGCCGATGATCGTCACCTTGTTGTCGGTGACGATCGCCTCGCCGGCGACGGACCCGGCTACGTTGCCGCCCTGCGCGGCCGCCATGTCGACGATCACGCTGCCCGGCTTCATGCTCGCGACGTCCTCGGGGGTTAGCAGCTTGGGCGCCGGACGTCCGGGGATGAGCGCCGTCGTGATGATGATGTCGACGTCGGCGGCCTGCTCGGCGTAGATCTCCGCGGCGCGCCGGTCGTAGTCCTCGGTGGTGGCCTTGGCGTAGCCGTCGGCGCTGGCCTCCTGTTCGACCTCGACGGCGAGGAAGTGGCCGCCCAGCGAGCGCACCTGCTCGGCGACCTCAGGCCGCGGGTCGGTGGCCCGCACGATCGCCCCCAAGCTGCTCGCCGCCCCGATCGCCGCGAGACCGGCGACACCGGCCCCGGCCACCAGCACCTTGGCGGGGGGGACCTTCCCGGCGGCGGTGATCTGACCGGTGAAGAACCGGCCGAATACATGGGCGGCCTCGATGACCGCGCGGTAGCCGGCAATGTTCGCCATCGAGCTCAGGACGTCCAGCGACTGCGCCCGTGAGATGCGCGGGACGGCGTCCATCGCCATGGCGGTGATCGGATGCTTCGCGAGTTCCTCGACGAGCTCGGGGTTCAGGGCGGGGCTGAGCAGCGCGATCAGCGTGGTGCCCTCACCGAGCTTGCCGATCTCGTCGGTGTTGGGTGCATTGACCTTGAAGACGATGTCGGAGTGCCACACGTCGACGGCGGGCCGAATCTGCGCACCGGCCTCGCTGTAGGACTCGTCCGAGAAGTCGGAGGCGACGCCGGCCCCGGACTCGACGGCCACTTCGTAGCCGAGCCCGCGCAACTGCTCCACGGTCTTGGGCGTGGCCGCGACCCGGGTTTCCCCTTGGCTGCTCTCCTTGACCACTCCGATGCGCAGTGCCGCCAATGCACCGACCTCCTCGTCTCGTCGCTGTCGTGCCGAGCATCCCGCCCAGAGTGGCTGAGGACAGAGTGGTTCCAGGGAAATCTAGCCAACGCCCGAGTTCACACGTCGACCGGTGCTCCGGAAACGCCCGGCGCGCACGCAGCTGGCGCGGCCAGTTTCACTGGATTCGCCCGGCTCGGCCCGTTGAGACGGCGTCGTGGACCTGCGGTTGGTAGACTGGTGAGGCGGGAGTCTGCCGGTACCTGTGCGCGGAGCCCGTCCCATTCCGAAGTGAATCGCCAAGAGAGCTGAGCCGTGTCCGAATCTGTCTCCACTGCCGAAGGCATCACCAATCCGCCCATCGAC
>JAOPVG010000566.1 GCA_025966255.1 Jatrophihabitans sp. | reverse complement strand
AAACTGGCGACCGCGCACCCACGCGATCATGCAGCGCCTCGACCACATGATGATCTTCCTGTTCATCGCCGGCTCGGCAACGCCGGTGTTCGTGATCGCCATGCCCGGCGCGGTGGGAACGGTGATCCTGGCCGGCATCTGGACGCTCGCGGTGATGGCTTCGATCATCCACCTGGTCTGGATGGACGCGCCGGAGCTACTTGTCGGCTCCACGTTCGTGGGCCTCGGACTGCTGGGCGGGCTGGCGCTGCCTGCGGTATGGATCCACTCCGGGACCGGCACGTTCTTGCTCATGCTTGCGGGTGGCGTGCTGTACATCGTCGGGGCCGCGCTCTACCACCGACGCCGGCCCGACCCGCGCCCCGCGGTGTTCGGCTTTCACGAGGTCTTCCACGTGTTCGTCTGCGCCGCAGCTGCCGCGCAGTACCTGGCGATCGCCGGTCTGGTCTTGTGAGGCCGCCGAGCTCCGAGCCCGGCCGAACTAGGAGCAGATGCAGGAGCGCCTGAGCGCGCCTGCGGCGGTGGCCGCGCAGTACCGCAGCGAGATGCGGTCGTGGTTCTCGACGTCGTGCTCGCACATTCCGCATCGAAGATGCTCGGCGACGTCGATCGTCTCGGGCGCTGGTTGGGTGACGGGCAGGGACAGCTGAGTGCTCATTCGGGTGGACCTGACTGCGCCGCAACAAGTCGGCACAAAAAGAACTCTCCGGATCCGGCACCCGGATACAGACCCGATGCACGACATGGACCCGGACCCCTTGACCGTACACGCGACCGGCGGCGCGAAACCGTTCCGCGACAGGCCGCGCGCTACCACGACCGCGCCCGAATTCAACGCGACACGCCGCAAAGAACTGCGATTTCATGCCGTTATCTCTTGTGCATCACTGGGGTCTGTGTGACGGTTGGTGCAGTTGAGACGCAGGCGACGCACACCCAGAAGTCGCTGCGCCGACGCAACGGCCCAGTCGTGGGCCCGACCGCCGAAGGGTTCACCGAATGGGTACCAAGCGTCATCCGCGAGGCCGCACCTCGTCCTTCTTCGCCGAGTGGACGAGCGAGAATGCCGCCGCCGTCCCGGATCCCGAGCCGAAAGAGCGGCGGCAGTGGCGCCGAAGCCCGGCGATTGCATCCGCCGGCGTGGTCGCCGCCGCCGTCACGGCCAGCCTGCTGCTACCCGGAGGCAGCGCATCGGCCGACCCGTCGAGCAACACCTGGTACCGGCTTCGGATGTGCGAGTCGAGCAACAACTACTCGATCAACACCGGCAACGCCCACTACGGCGCGTACCAGTTCGACCTCTCCACCTGGCGCAGCGTGGGCGGTTCCGGATACCCGAACCGGGCATCGGCGGCCGAGCAGGACGCCCGCGCGCTCATCCTCTATCGGCAGCGGGGCTGGCAGCCCTGGCAGTGCGCGTCCATCCTCGGTCTGCGCGAGGACTCCGACGCCCGCTCGGGCCGCACCAGCGACATCCGGGTGCCGGGCTCCGGATCCTCGGGCGGCACCGGATCTGGCGGCTCGGGCTCGACGTCGGGGATCCCGGCCTTCCCGGGCGGCTCGCACTGGTACCAGTACGGCGAGACCAGCACGAACATCAAGCGATTCCAGGACCGTATGCACGCCCGCGGCTACTTCCCCGTCGGCACCGGCGAGTACGGCCCGAACACCCAACGCATGGTCAAGCAGCTGCAGCGCCTGAACGGGTTGGTGCCCAACGGCTACATCGGGCCCAACACCTGGCGGCTGGCCTGGACGGGCAAGTACTCCGTACCGACGGCGACGCCATCGGCGAAGCCGTCCACGACGAAGATCCCGGCCTTCCCAGGTGGGTCGCACTGGTACCAGTACGGCGAGACCAGCACGAACATCAAGCGATTCCAGGACCGCATGCACGCCCGCGGCTACTTCCCCGTCGGCACCGGCGAATACGGCCCCAACACGCTGCGCACGGTCAAGCAACTGCAGCGCCTGAACGGACTGGTACCCAACGGACTGATCGGGCCCAACACCTGGCGGCTGGCCTGGACCGGCAAGTACACCGCCCCATAACCGACCTCGGCTGCGCGGACCTCGGCCCGCGAACGGCGGCTGGACGCCGTTCTTCGGTGAGCACGCTCATCCCGCCGATTCTTGCCATCCACCGCGCCACGCCGGCACCGGCGCCGACCGGCAGTTGACAGCCCCGGCACGGGGCAGTTGTCTGAAGTTGCTGAGACCACGCCGGCCTGGGATCGACGTCTTTCTGAGGTCCGAACATGACCGATGCTCCGCACCCACTCGACCAAGCCGCCCTCGCCGGGATCGACGCATACTGGCGGGCCGCGAACTACCTGTCCGTCGGCCAGATCTATCTCGTGGCCAATCCCCTGCTCGCCGAGCCGCTGCTGCCTGAACACGTCAAGCCCCGCCTGCTCGGGCACTGGGGAACCACCCCCGGGCTGAACCTGCTCTATGCGCACCTCAACCGTGTCATCGCCGAGCGCGACCTGAACACGATGTACCTGATCGGTCCGGGGCACGGTGGTCCGGGCATCGTCGCCAACGCCTACCTCGAAGGCACCTACACCGAGGTGTATCCGCACGTGGGCCGCGACACCGCCGGCCTGCGGCGGCTGTTCCGCCAGTTCTCGTTCCCCGGCGGCATCCCGAGCCATGTCGCACCCGAGACGCCCGGCTCCATCCACGAGGGCGGCGAGCTCGGCTACGCGCTGGTGCACGCCTATGGCGCGGCGTTCGACAACCCGGACCTGGTGGTGGCCTGCGTCATCGGTGACGGCGAGGCGGAGACCGGTCCACTCGCGGCGAGCTGGCACTCAAACAAGTTCGTCGACACCGTTCGCGACGGAGCCGTGTTGCCGATCTTGCACCTGAACGGCTACAAGATCGCGAACCCCACCATCCTGGCCCGGATCCCCGAGACCGAGTTGGTGTCGCTGCTCGAGGGGTACGGGCACCGGCCGATCCTGGTGTCCGGCGACGACCCGGCCCAGGTGCACCAGGATCTCGCCGCGGCGATGGACGACGCCTTCGACGACATCGCCGCGATCCAGTCGCACGCGCGCACGGGCGGCGATCGCCGGCGGCCCACCTGGCCCATGATCGTGCTGCGCACACCCAAGGGGTGGACGGGTCCGAAAGTCGTCGACGGCGTCCAGGTGGAAGGCACCTGGCGATCACATCAGGTTCCGCTGTCCGAGGTGCGCACCAACCCGGACCACCTCGCTCTGCTCGAGACGTGGCTGCGCAGCTACCGGCCCGACGAGCTGTTCACCGCCGACGGCGCACTGCGCGCCGACCTGGCTGCGCTGCCTCCACGGGGCGAGCGGCGGATGAGCGCCAACCCACACGCCAACGGCGGCAAGTTGCTGCAGTCGCTGGTGCTGCCCGACTTCCGGAATTACGCCGTGGCCGTGCCCGCGCCCGCCACCGGGTTCGACGAAGCCACTCGGGTGGCTGGGCAGTTCCTGCGCGACGTCGTCGCCCGCAATCCGCACACGTTCCGGGTCATGGGGCCGGACGAGACGAACTCCAACCGACTGTCGGCGCTGTTCGAGGCCACCGACCGGACCTGGGACGCCGACATCCTGCCCGGCGACGACCACCTCTCGCCCGACGGCCGGGTCATGGAGGTCCTGTCGGAACACCTGTGCCAGGGGTGGCTCGAGGGCTACCTGCTCACCGGACGACACGGACTGTTCAACTGCTACGAGGCGTTCATCCACATCGTCGACTCGATGGTCAACCAGCACGCCAAGTGGCTCAAGGTCACCCGCGAGATCCCGTGGCGGCGGCCGATCGCGTCGTTGAACTTCCTGCTCTCCAGCCATGTCTGGCGTCAGGACAACAACGGCTTCTCCCACCAGGACCCAGGCTTCATCGATCACGTCCTGAACAAGAAGGCCGAGATCGTTCGGGTGTATCTGCCGCCGGATGCCAACACGCTGCTGTCGACCGTCGACCACTGTCTGCGCAGCCGCAACTACATCAACGTCGTGGTCGCCGGCAAACAACCGGCGCTGAACTATCTGTCGATGGACGAGGCCGTGCTGCACTGCACCCGCGGCATCGGCATCTGGGACTGGGCGAGCAACGACGACGGTATGGAACTGCCCGACGTCGTCATGGCCTGCGCGGGCGACATCCCCACCCTGGAGACCCTGGCCGCAGTGGCGATCCTTCGCGACCGGCTACCCGATCTGCGCGTCCGGGTCGTCAACGTCGTCGACCTCATGCGACTGGAGCCCGACAGCGAGCACCCGCACGGGATGTCCGATGCGCTGTTCGACGCGCTCTTCACCACCGACCGGCCCGTGGTGTTCGCCTATCACGGCTATCCGTGGGCCATCCATCGGCTCACTTATCGCCGCACCAATCACCCCAACCTGCACGTGCGTGGGTACAAGGAGGAAGGCACCACGACCACGCCGTTCGACATGGTGATGATGAACGACCTCGACCGCTTCCACCTCGTCATCGACGTCATCGACCGCGTGCCGTCCCTCCAGGGCCGCGCCACACATCTGCGGCAGGACATGGTCGACGCGCGCGTGCGCGCGCGCAACTACACGCGAGATCACGGTGAAGATGTTCCTGAGATCTCGGGTTGGACCTGGCCCTACTGAATGCCGGGTGCTGTGGTCGATGCGGCGTCGAGCTCGTTGAGGTGGACGTCGAGACGCGGGAACGCCGGTCGGGACCGCTACTACGACCGCACCAGGCGCGCGATCGCCTCGGCGGCCTCCTTGACCTTGGCGTCGGCTTCTGGCCCACCGGCGCGGGCGGCGTCGACGACGCACCCACCCAGGTGCTCCTCGAGCAGGCCGAGGGCGACCGACTGCAGGGCCTTGGTGGCAGCGCTGACCTGGGTGAGGATGTCGATGCAGTACTTGTCCTCGTCGACCATCTTCGCGATGCCGCGCACCTGACCCTCGATGCGGCGCAACCGCTTGAGGTAGTCGTCCTTGTTGTCCGTGTATCCGGGCACCGTGTCTCCTTCGGCCGAGATTGCAGGATACCCCCTACCCGTACATGCCGGGCGTCGTTCACCCCGCCGCGCGCCGGCCCGGGCGCGGTACGCCGACCGCCGCGCGGACGCAGATGAGCATGGGGTTCGATGAGGCACGTGGAGCCAGCCCCCGACGCACTGCGCGACTTGGCCGCTGCTTACGCGATCGACACCGAGTACTGGGATTGGCAGGGACAGGCCCAGTCCGTCACCGCGAGCACCCTGCGCGCCGTGCTGCAGGCGTTCGATGTGGACGCCTCCACGCCGGAGGCCTGCGCGACTGAGCTCGCGCGGATCCGCCGGGAGCGACGCGAGCGCGTGCTGCCACGGTGTGTCGTCGTGCGGGCCGGCCGGCCGAACACTGTTGCGGTTGGCGCGGGTGGTGCAGCGGCGGCGCGAATCGAGTTCGAGGGCGGAGCCGCGCCTCGACCCGTACCGATCGCCGCGGAACCGGACCGCGGGTCGTCGGAGATCACCCTGCCCGCCGATCTGCCCACCGGCTACCACCGCCTGGCCGTCGAGCTCGACGGCGTCAGCCATACGACCGAGCTCATCGTGACGCCCGAGCGGGTGAGCTGGCCGTCGTCGCTCGACGCCCCGGCCTGGGGCCTGGCCACCCAGCTGTACAGCGTGCGGTCGTGGCAGTCGTGGGGCCTCGGCGACCTGGCCGACCTGACCACCCTCGCGGCCTGGTCGGCGCGGGAGCACGGCGCCGACTTCGTGCTCGTCAACCCGATGCACGCGGCCGAGGTCGTCGCGCCGATCAACCCGTCGCCGTACCTGCCCACCAGCCGGCGGTACGGCAATCCGATCTACGTCCGGATCGAGAACGTTCCCGAATACGCGTGCTTGCCCGCGCCGGCCCGGGCCGAGATCGACGGCCTCGCCGACCCGCTGCGCACGGCGGACGCGGAGCTGCTCGACCGGGAGCCGGTGTGGGTGGCCAAGCTGGCCGCTCTGCACCGACTGCACGAGGCCGGTATGGCGGCCGACCGGCGGGCGGCCTACGCCGCGTACTGCACCGACGAAGGCGAGGACCTGCAGCGCTTCGCCACGTGGTGTGTGCTCAGCGAGTTGCACGGCCCGGACTGGCATCACTGGCCGGCCGCGCTGCGCGATCCAACTGATGCAGCGGTGGCCGAGGCCGCCGCGGTGCACGCGACACGGGTCGATTTCTTCCGGTGGCTGCAGTGGCTGCTGCACGAACAGCTTCACCAGGCTCAGGACGATGCGCTGGCGGCCGGCATGCGCCTCGGCGTGATCCACGACCTCGCCGTCGGCGTGAGCCAGACCGGGGCCGACTCGTGGGCGTTCCAGCACGTCATGGCCACCGGCCTCACGGTGGGCGCACCGCCCGACGCGTACTCCCAGACCGGGCAGAACTGGGACCAGCCGCCCTGGCGTCCCGACCGCCTCGCCGAGTTGGGCTACGCGCCGCTGCGCGATCTGTTCCGCAACACCCTGCGGCACAGCGGCGGGCTGCGCGTCGATCACATCGTCGGGCTGTTCCGGCTGTGGTGGATACCCGCCGGCACGGCGGCGGATGCGGGCACCTACGTGCACTACGACCACGAGGCGTTGATCGGGATCCTCGCCCTCGAAGCCGAGCGGGCCGGCGCGGTGATCATCGGCGAGGACCTCGGCAACGTCGAGCCCTGGGTGCGGGACTACTTGCATGAGCGCGGACTGCTGGGAACGTCGATCCTCTGGTTCGAGAGCGACCCGGTGACTGGTGCGCCGCTGCCCGCCGAGCGGTGGCGGGCGGACTGCCTCGCATCGGTGACCACCCATGACCTACCGCCCACGACCGGTTATCTGGCCGGCGACCACATCCGGCTGCGGGACCGGCTCGGGCTGCTGACCCGCTCCCTCGACGACGAACTCGCCGCCGACCGCGAGAGCCAGGCAGCCTGGATCGCCGAGCTCACCTGCTGCGGGCTCCTGCCTGCCGACGCCGCGCCGGACGAGCACGCGATCGTCGTCGCGCTGCATGCCTTCCTGACGCGGACCCCGGCCCGGCTGCGTTCCCTCGCGCTGACCGACGCCGTCGGCGAGCGGCGCACCCAGAACCAACCCGGCACGTCCGACCAGTACCCGAACTGGCAGATCCCGCTCGGCGACGCGGCCGGACACGCGATCCGCCTCGAGGACGTGATCACTGACGAGCGGGCGGCCGAGATCGCCGAGCTGCTGAGGTAGTCACGGACGCAGCGCTCGAGTCACGGACGCCCTCGCGGCTCCCTCAGGAGGTCCGCTCACTGGCCTGGGGTGTCGCCGTAGGAGACGGTCATCAGCTCCATGCTGTGCCCGTCCGGATCGTCGAAGTACACCCCGCGGCCGCCGTACGCGTGATTGATCTGGCCGACCTGGTTGTGGAACGGATCGGCCCAATAGGTCAGGCCGGCTCGCCGCACCCGCTCGAACGCGTCGTCGAATTCGGCGTCGCTCATCAGGAACGCGTAGTGCTGCGGCTTGATCCCAGCGCGGTCGACGCCGAGATAGTCCAGGGTCACGCCGTTGCCGAGCTGCACGGGCTGGAAAGGTCCCCACTGATCGCCGACCGGGAGATCCAGGATCTCGGCGATGAACGTGGCGGACGCGTGCCGGTCGCTCGCGTGGACGATGGTGTGGTTCAGCTCGACGGTCATTGGTTGTCTCCTTCGGTAGGTGTTGGCGTGGAGGTGATCAGGGACGAGCCGCGGCGCGGTCCATGGGCCGGCGGGCGGTGACGAGCAGCGCGGCCAGCACCGCGCCGGCGGTCAGGATCGCGGCGCCCCAGCCGGCGGCCACCGTGTAGCCGTGCACGAGCGCAGCGGTGTGTTCGGTGGCCGACGGCCGGTGCGAAGCGAGGTGGTCGGCGACCGCGGTCGCGGCGAGGGTGTTGAGCACTGCGACGCCCACTGACGCACCGATCTGCTGGGCGGTGGACACCACCGCGGCAACGACGCCGGCCTCTCGCGGCTGGACGCGGCTCGTGGCCAGGCTGATGGCCGGCGTGAACACGGTGCCGAGCCCCAGGCCGAGCAGGATCTCGGCCGGCAGCACGCCGACGATGTAGCTGCTGTCCGGCCTCAGGCCGGTGAGCAGCACCATGCCGGCCGCGGCCACGAGCAGCCCGGGCACGATCAGCGTCCGCGGGCGCAGGCGCGCCATCACCCGTCCGGTCACCTGCGCAGCGGCCAACACGGCTGCGGACAGCGGGAGGAAGGCCAGTCCGGCATTGATCGGCGAGTATCCGAGCACGGCCTGCAGGAAGTAGGTCAGGAACAGGTACAGCCCGAGCATGCCGGCGACGGCGAAGGACACCGTAATGCACGAGCCGACGATGTTGCGATCACGCAGGATGCGCAGCGG
>JAOPVG010000555.1 GCA_025966255.1 Jatrophihabitans sp. | reverse complement strand
ACACCAAGCGCACGCCTGGTGGGTCGTCCGGCGGTTCGGCGGCGGCGGTCGCGGCCGGGACGGTGCCGCTCGCGCACAGCAACGACGGGATGGGGTCGATCCGGATCCCGGCGGCCTGCTGTGGACTCGTCGGCATCAAGCCCGGGTCGGGCGTCGTGCCCGCCGATCTGGGCAACGGATCGTGGTTCGGGATGGCCGAGAACGGTCCGCTCGCCACGACGGTCGAGGACGCCGCCCTCATGCTCTCGGTGCTCGCCGATCGTCCGGGCCTCGCGCTGCTCGACGACGACCTCGGGGTGCTGCGGATAGCCGTCTCGACGAAGGTTCCGGCGGCGGGCACCCCGCTCGACAAGCACTGGGCCGCGGCGACCCGCGAGTCCGGAGACCTGCTGGACAGGGCCGGGCACGTGGTCGTCGACGCCGACCCGCCGTACGGGCAGTCGCTGATCCTCTCCGAAGGCGTGCGCTGGGTGGCCGGCACCGAACTCGATGCCCGGCTCGTCCGCGACCGATCGGCGCTGGCGGCCCGGACCCGACGACACGCCGCGGCCGGGCGGCTCGCGCTGGCCGCGCGGCTGCCGCGCGAGAAGGGCCGCCGCCGGTGGCAGGAGCGGGCCGAGGCGTACTTCGTCCACCACGATGTGCTGATCACGCCGACTCTCGCTCAGCCGCCGGTACTCGCCAAGGCGTGGGCGGCGCGCGGCTGGCTGCCCAACCTCTGGTCCAACGCCCGCTACGCGCCGTTCGCGGCACCCTGGAACCTCGCCGGCTGGCCGGCGATGAGCGTGCCGGCGGGCCTTGACCCGAATGGGTTGCCGCTGGCCGTGCAGCTCGTGGGCCGGCCCGGCACGGAGCGGCTGTTGCTCGGGCTGGCCGCTCAGCTCGAACGGCTGCGCCCGTGGCCGCGTACCGCAGACCTGGCCTGATCGACTCGACGGAGGAGCCATGACCGACGACCTCAACGGCATACCGACCGACGCTGCCCGCGTGCGCGAGCTCGACCGCGCGCACGTCTTTCACTCGTGGTCGGCGCAGGGGCTCATCGACCCGCTGCCCATCGCGAGCGCGGCCGGCTCGTACTTCACCGATTACGACGGCAAGCGCTATCTGGACTTCTCCAGCCAGCTCGTCAACGCCAACATCGGGTATGCGCACCCGCGCATGGTCGCAGCGATCCAGGAGTATGCCGCGCGCTTCACCACCATCTCGCCGGCGTTCGCGAACGACGCCCGCAGCGAGGCGGCGCGGCTCATCACCGAACTGGCGCCGGGCGACCTGAATCGGGTGTTCTTCACCAACGGCGGCGCCGAGGCCACCGAGAACGCGATGCGCATGGCCCGCCTGCACACCGGCCGGCACAAGGTCCTCGCGGCGTACCGGAGCTACCACGGTGCCACGGCCGGCGCGATCGCGCTGACCGGCGACCCGCGCCGCTGGGGCAGCGAACCGGGTCTCACCGGAGTCGTCCACTACTGGGGGCCGTACCCGTACCGCTCCGCCTTCCACTCCGCCACGCCGGAGCAGGAGAGCGAGCGCGCCCTGCAGCACCTACGCGACATGATCATGGTCGAAGGTGCGCAGACGATCGCGGCGATCATCCTCGAGACGGTGGTCGGGACGAACGGGGTGCTCGTCCCCCCGGAGGGCTATCTCGCCGGCGTGCGCGCCATCTGCGACGAGTTCGGCATCGTCATGATCGCCGACGAGGTGATGGCCGGCTTCGGCCGCTGCGGCGAGTGGTTCGCGATCGACCACTGGGGCGTCGCCCCCGACCTCATCGCCTTCGCCAAGGGCGTCAACTCCGGGTACGTCCCGCTCGGCGGAGTGATCATCTCCGAGCGCATCGCCCAGACGTTCGACCAGCACTCCTACCCGGGCGGGCTCACGTACTCCGGCCATCCCCTCGCGTGTGCCAGCGCGGTGGCGTCGATCAACATCTTCAAGGACGAAGGCATCCTCGAGAACGCCCGCTCACTGGGCACCGATGTGATCGAGCCTGCGCTCGCCAAGATCGCCGACAAGCACCCATCCGTCGGCGAGGTGCGCGGGCTCGGCGTGTTCTGGGCGGTGGAGCTGGTCCGCGACCGCGACACCCGCGAGCCGTTGGTGCCCTACAACGCGGCCGGCGCCGACGCGAAGCCGATGAACGAGTTCGCGGCGGCGTGCAAGGAACGCGGCCTCTGGCCGTTCACGCACTTCAACCGCACGCATGTCGTGCCGCCGTGCACGACGACACCGGATGAAGCGAGCGAGGGCCTCGCGATCCTCGACGAAGCCCTGGATGTGGCCGACCGCTACTACACCGGCAGGTAGGACACAGGCCGGCTAGGGCTCCGGCCGATCATCGACCTTTGACAGGTCCACCGGCTGGATCTCGTCGGTGAACTCGCCGTCGGGCGACGCCGGCTTCACCACCGTCTCCCGACGCGGCTCCGGACGAACCTCCGGCTCCGGACGGGTCGACGACGGACTGGGCGGGACCGGTCGCAGCGTGTGCATCCGCACGTCAGCGACGACGTGCTGCTCGCCGAGCTGCTTCTTCAGGATCCGTAGCGTCTGGTCGTACACGATGCGCCGCGTCAGCCCGGGAGCGAGGGAGCCGGCGATGCCGATGAGCCGGCCACGCGTGCCGGCCAGCTCGATCGGGTTCAGGATCTCGATGGTGATGAGGCGGCGGGTGCCGCCCAGCGGCGTCGCCGGCCGCGGCGACTGGTCGAGGGCCGCGGCGGCGTCGCGGTCCAGCCCGGGGACATCGGGGGGCCGCAGGTAGAGGTAGCCGAGCCCTCCGAGCGCGACGAGATTCGTCACGATCAGCACGACAACGAGCACGACCACGGCGCCTCCCCTCCGTGGGCCGACGCTACCGAGGCGAGTCGGCTCAGGCGGGCGAGGGCGATTCGGTGTGCCCCGCGCGAGCCGCGATCACACCGGCCTGGAACCGGCTTGATGCGCCCACCTGCACCATGTAGTCGGCAATGTGGCGACGGCAGGTCCGCACCGAGATCGACAGTCGGCGCGAGATGGCTTCGTCCTTCTCGCCCTCGGCCATCAGGCGCAGGATCGCGGCACGCGTCTGATCGAGCTCTGTCTCGTCGTGCTGCTTGTTGATGACTTCCTCGAGCGGCGAGGCCTCGGCCCACAGCTGCTCGAACGTCGCCACCACCCACGCGATCACGTTGCGCTCGCGCACGACGGCGAGACCGTGCCGGCCCGGGTCCTCCGTCGGGATGGGCAGTAGCGCGACACTGCGATCGACGACGAGGCTGCGGCCGGGTACCGACGGTGCGAAGCGGATCTTTGCGCCGTTCTGCGCAAGCTCGTTCAGGTAGGAGCGGGTGGCGCGGTCGCGCAGCGCGGTGTGCTGATACAACGCTCGGGTCTTGATGCCGCGCCGGGCCGAATAGACGTTGGCCACCCGGGTGCGACCGTCGATGCGCGTCGAGGGCAGCCGTCCGGGCGCTACCGACAGCAGCTCGTGCTCGCAGCGGTCGGCATAGTGCATGAGGACGTTCGCGATCGCGGCCTGGTCGGAGATGACGTCGACCACGCCCTCGTGCACCGTGGTGCTGAAGGCGGCGTTCCATTCGGGGACGAGCCGGCGAATCGTGTCGCGGCGCTGCTCGACGGCCGCGCGCCGGGCGCCCAGTTCGAGATCCTCGGCGCCCAGGACGGTGGCCTCGGCCAACATCGGGCTCACCGCCGTAAGTCGGTCGCCGTCGCTGTGGCGAAGCAGGCCGATTTCGCTGAGGCGCGCCACAGCCTTGTCGATTTCGTCCGAAGTTGTAGCCAGTGACTCTGCGAAATCAGGTATCGGTCGACCCGACTCGGCCAAGACGGCGCGGTAAAGGGCCACCTCAAGCTCGGCAAGCTCACCGAAATCGCCCATAGCCGCCGTCCGATAGTCCGATAGTTCGTGCCAGGCAGCTAGCTGCCACTTGGTTCGTTTGAATTCCTAGGCGCTCAGCGTCGATCCTATTCTTAGGCATCCAACTGAGTGACTACCGTCCGTGAGTTGGGCGTCGACAAAAATCGCCCAATTCGGGCAAGAAGGGTGATAATGCGCAGGCTATTGACACGTGGCATGGCTGTACTGGCCATCGTCGCGGGAATTGGGGCGGGTGCGTCAGCTCTGCCTGCCAACGCCGCCGCCCCATCGCAGGTCCATGTCGTCCACACCCAGTCCGTCGCGGACTGGTGGTGGTGACGCACCTCGACTGACGCTGCGGCCGTAGTCCTGGCGGCCTCAGCTGCTCCACTCCGATCCCGCTCTCCACAAGCAGCGGCAAGCCCCGTCCGTCGACGGGGTTAGCCACGGGGAGCGGGTTCGGATTTTTAATGTGCCCGTCTCGGCCGCCTTCCCCGCACCGCCTGCTGGCCGGGCCGCCTCTGCGAGGATCGGCCCATGACCGAGGCGCCCGACGGCTTCACTCATGTCCACAGCGGCAAAGTCCGCGACCTGTACCGCACGCCCGACGGCCGGCTGGTCATGGTCGCGAGCGACCGCATCTCCGCGTTCGACTACGTGCTCGACACGACCATCCCGGACAAGGGCCGCATCCTCACCGCGATGTCGGTGTGGTGGTTCGCGCAACTCGAGGGCCTCGTCCCCAACCATCTGGCGAGCGTCGACGATCCGATGATCCCGCCGCAGTGGCGCGGGCGGGCGATGGTCTGCTCCGCCCTGAAGATGATCCCGGTCGAGGCGGTGGCGCGGGGCTACCTCACCGGATCCGGGCTACTCGACTACCGCGCCACCGGCGAGGTGTGCGGCGTCGTCCTGCCCGCCGGGCTCGTCGACGGCGACCAGCTGCCCGAGCCGATCTTCACGCCGGCCAGCAAGGCCGAGCTCGGCGCGCACGACGAAAACGTCTCCTACGACGCGGTCGTGTCGGCAGTCGGGGCCGAGACCGCGGAGCAACTGCGCAATCTCACGCTGGGCATCTACGTGTTCGCGGCGGCGTTGGCGGCGAGCCGCGGCATCATCCTGGCCGACACGAAGTTCGAGTTCGGCCGCGAGCCGGGCTCCGGGCGGCTCGTGCTCGGTGACGAGGTGTTGACCCCCGACTCCTCGCGCTTCTGGCCGGCCGATGCCTGGACACCCGGACAGCCGCAGCCGAGCTTCGACAAGCAATACGTGCGCAATTGGCTGCTGTCGGAAGAGTCCGGCTGGGACCGCGCCGCAGGTGCTCCGCCTCCGCCGCTGCCGGAGGACGTCGTGACGGCGACGCGCGAGCGCTACGTCGAGGCCTACGAGAGGTTGACCGGGTTGAGCTTCGCCGACTGGCCGGGGTGACCGACTACTGAACGCCGTCGCAGGTTGTCCGCCTGTCGACACGTCGCGTCGCGCGGAAGGGCGGACAACCGGCAACGATAGGCTGCCCGCAGTCGTCCGAGGAGGAGATTGCCCGTGGCCCGCGTGGTCGTCGACGTCGTGCTCAAGCCGGAGATTCTCGACCCCCAGGGCCAGGCCATCGTCGGCGCGCTCACCCGCCTGGGCATCACCGGCATCAATGACGTCCGGCAGGGCAAGCACTTCGAACTCGAGGTCGACGACGAACTCGACGACTCCACCGTCACCCGACTTGCCGACACCCTGCTGGCGAATCCGGTGATCGAGAACTTCGCGATCCGCCGCGACCCGGCGTAGCGCAACAGACAGCTGGCCGCCCGGTAACCTGAACGCGTGCCACTTCGCGTTGGGGTTGTGACGTTTCCGGGCAGCCTCGACGACCGGGACGCCGCCCGCGCCGTTCGGGTCAGCGGCGGCGAGTCCGTCCCGCTGTGGCACGCCGACCCCGACCTCCACGACGTCGACGCCGTGATCCTGCCGGGCGGCTTCTCCTACGGCGACTACCTGCGTTGCGGCGCCATCGCTCGCTTCTCGCCGGTGATGGATTCCCTCGTCGCCGCGGCCAAGGACGGCCTGCCCGTGCTCGGCATCTGCAACGGCTTCCAGGTGCTGTGCGAGGCGCACCTGTTGCCGGGCGCGCTGATCCGCAACGACCACCGCAAGTTCGTGTGCCGCGACCAGTGGCTGCGGGTGGACAACGCCGCGACCAGGTGGACGTCGAACTACCGCGCCGGTCAGGAGATCCTCGTCCCGGTCAAGAACGGCGAGGGTGGCTACGTCGCCGACCCGCGCACGTTGGACGAGCTCGAGGCCACCGGCCGCGTCGTGGTCCGCTACGTCGACGGAAACCCCAACGGCAGCTACCGCGATATCGCCGGGATCACCAACGAGGCAGGCAATGTCGTCGGGCTCATGCCCCACCCCGAGCACGCCGTCGAGGCCCTCACCGGCCCGGGCACCGACGGCCTCGGCTTCTTCTTCTCACTCCTCGGCGTTGCCGCGGGAGCCCCCGCATGAGCACTCGGCCCGTGGACACCGTCGACATCGCGGCCAACACTCCCGAGCAGCCGCAGCCGTACAAGGAACTCGGCCTCGCCGAGGACGAGTACGCGCGGGTCCGCGAGATCCTGGGCCGCCGACCGAGCAGCTCCGAGCTCGCGATCTACAGCGTCATGTGGAGCGAGCACTGCTCCTACAAGTCCTCCAAGGTGCACCTGCGCCAGTTCGGCGAGAAGGCCCCGAAGACCGACGCCCTGCTCGTCGGCATGGGCGAGAACGCCGGCGTGGTCGACGTCGGCGACGGCTGGGCCGTCACCTTTAAGATCGAATCGCACAACCACCCGTCCTACGTCGAGCCGTATCAGGGTGCGGCGACGGGCGTCGGCGGCATCGTCCGCGACATCCTCACGATGGGCGCGCGTCCGGTGGCGGTGCTCGACAGCCTGCGCTTCGGCCCACTGTCCGCACTGGACACCGGCCGGGTGTTGCCGGGCATCGTCGCCGGCATCGGCGGCTACGGAAACTGCCTCGGCCTGCCCAACATCGGCGGCGAGGTCTACTTCGACGACAGTTACATCGGCAACCCCCTGGTCAACGCGCTCTGCGTCGGCGTCATGCGGGCCGACGGCATCAAGCTCGCGAAGGCCGACGGGCCGGGCAACCTGGTCGTCCTGTTCGGTGCGCGCACCGGCGGCGACGGCATCGGCGGCGCGTCCGTGTTGGCCAGCGCCAGCTTCGACGACGCCCATCAGGCCAAGCGGCCCAGCGTGCAGGTGGGCGACCCGTTCGCCGAGAAGGTACTCATCGAGTGCTGCCTGGAGATCTTCGCGGCCGACCTCGTCACCGGCATCCAGGACCTCGGCGCCGCCGGCCTGTCCTGCGCCACCACCGAGCTGGCGGCCGCGGGCACCGGCGGCATGGACGTCGATCTCGATCTCGTCCCGCTCCGCGATCCGACGCTCACGCCCGAAGAGATCCTGATGAGCGAGTCGCAGGAACGCATGATGGCGGTGGTCACCCCCGAGCGCCTCGACGACTTCCTCGCCGTCTGCGGCAAGTGGGAAGTCACGGCCACGGTCATCGGCACCGTGAACGACACCGGCCGGCTGCGCATGCGCTGGCGCGGCGAGGAGATCGTCGACATCCCGCCGCGCACGGCGGCGCTCGAGGGCCCCGAGTACCAGCGGCCGATCGAACGCCCGCTCGACCAGGACGCCGTCATGGAACACGACGGCGCCAGCCTGCCCCGGCCGCGTCATGCCGACGAGCTGCGCTCCACACTGGTGCGCCTCGCGGCCGCACCCAACCTGGCCGACAAGGCGTGGATCACCGATCAGTACGACCGCTACGTCATGGGCAACACCGTGCTCGCCCAGCCCGAGAACGCCGGCATGATCCGCCTCGACGAGTCGACCCAGCGTGGCGTCGCGATCTCGACCGACGGCAACGGCCGCTACGCCCGCCTCGACCCTTACGCCGGTGCACAACTGGCGCTGGCCGAGGCGTACCGCAACGTGGCCGCGACGGGCGCCCGCCCGCTCGCCGTCACCAACTGCCTCAACTTCGGCTCGCCCGAGGACCCCGCCGTCATGTGGCAGTTCGCCGAGGCGGTGCGTGGGCTCGCCGACGGCTGCCAGACGCTCGGCACGCCCGTCACCGGCGGCAACGTCAGCTTCTACAACCAGACGGGCACCACGCCGGTGCTGCCCACTCCGGTGATCGGCGTGCTCGGCGTCATCGACGACGTCACCCGCCGCACCCCACACCGGTTCCATTCCGACGGCGCGTTGGTGTACCTGCTCGGTGACACCCGCGACGAATTCGGCGGTTCGGAATGGGCCTACGCCACGCACGGCTTCCTCGGCGGCCGGCCGCCGGTCGTCGACTTCGCCCGTGAGCAGTTGCTCGCCGACGTCCTCATCAACGCATCGCACGACGGCGTGATCGACTCTGCCCACGACCTCTCCGAAGGCGGCCTCGCGCAGGGGCTCGTCGAGGCCTGCCTGCGTGGAGACGTCGGCGTCCGCATCGTCCTGCCCGAGGGCGACCCGGTCGTCTCTCTCTTCAGCGAGTCGACCGGGCGCGCCGTCGTCAGCGTTCCGCGGGCCGAAGAGGCGCGGTTCATCGAGATGTGTACGAACCGCGCGCTGCCGCATCAGCGCATCGGAGTCGTCGACGTGCTCGAATTGGCGCTGGACGGGCAGGACCAGTTCCGGATCCCGCTGCGCGAACTGCGCGAGGCCTGGAGCTCGA
>JAOPVG010000549.1 GCA_025966255.1 Jatrophihabitans sp. | reverse complement strand
GGCGCGGATGCCCGGCTGTCGGTCGTGGTGGCCGACCGGTGGCGGGCGGACGCGCTGGCCGACGCGTTCGCTCAGCTCGGCGTGGGCGGCGCGGACGCGATCATCGAGGCCCCGTCCGGTTACGGGGTGCGCACGGCGTTCACGCCGGTGCTCGTCGTGCTCGCGGCGCGCTGGACCCGCGGCGCCAATCAGGGCGTGCCGACTGGCTTCCAACTCGGGGTCGGCGGGCTGCGGCTGTGGGCGGTCGCAGCGGGCCGGCGCGACGACATCGGCTACCTGCTCACCACCGTCGAGCCGGACGACCCGATGCACCGTGTTGCGGGCGCTCAGCTGTCCCGCTTGGGCGTTGCGGCCGTGTCGCTGGCTCAACGCGGCGGCCCCGGCTGGCGGGTCACCTCAGGGCGTCGGCTGCGCCGTCTCGTCGAACTGCTCGGCCCCGCGCCATCGGGCGGCGAGCGCGACTGGCCCGTCACGACCGTGACCGTCGGGCCGCTGTCAAAGTCCTAACTGTCGCAACAGGCCGGTTGCACCCGTCCTGTACCGTCCGCGACTGCGGGGTGCAGAGTGCTCCCGGGACGAGTGACAGGAGCTGAAGTGGCGGGTAAGGGCGCACAGACGGGCACCAAACTGGTGATCGTCGAGTCGCCGGCGAAGGCCAAGACGATCGGCGGTTACCTGGGCTCCGGGTACGTCGTCGAGGCGTCGATTGGCCACATCCGCGAGCTCCCGCCGAATGCCGCCGCCGTCCCGCCGCAGTACAAGGGACTGCCGTGGGCGAGTCTCGGGGTGGACGTCGACAACGACTTCGAGCCGCTCTACGTCGTCAGCGCCGACCGCAAGCAGCAGGTCACCAAGCTGAAGGCGTTGATCAAGGACGCCGACGAACTCTTCCTCGCCACAGATGAGGACCGCGAGGGCGAGGCCATCGCGTGGCACCTCGTCGAGACGTTGAAGCCCAAGGTGCCCGTTCGGCGCATGGTGTTCCACGAGATCACGCCCACGGCCATCGCCGCGGCGGTCGCCAGCCCGCGCGAGATCGACAACTCGCTCGTCGACGCGCAGCGCACCCGGCAGATCCTGGACCGCCTCGTCGGCTACGGCGTGAGCCCTGTCCTGTGGAAGAAGGTGCTGCCGGGCCTGTCCGCCGGTCGCGTCCAGTCCGTCGCCACTCGCATGGTGGTCCAGCGCGAGCGGGAACGGATGGCCTTCCGGACCGCCACCTACTGGGACGTCGTCGGCACGTTCGCCCCGACGCAACCCAAGCCGAACGATCCTGAGGTGTTCACCGCGACGCTCGTCAGCGTCGACGACACCCGGCTCGCGACCGGCCGTGACTTCGACGCTGCGACGGGCCGGGCGCCGTCCAACGTCATGCACCTCGACGAAGCCGGTGCGCGTGGCCTCGCCGCCCGCCTCGACGGCCAGGACTTCACTGTCCAGGGAGTAGAGGAGAAGCCGTACCGGCGTCGCCCCTACGCGCCGTTCATGACCTCGACGCTGCAGCAGGAGGCCGGCCGCAAGTTCCGCTGGTCGGCCCAGCAGGTGATGCGCACGGCGCAGCGGCTGTACGAGAACGGCTTCATCACTTATATGCGTACGGACTCGACGAACCTGTCCGAGACCGCGCTGGCCGCGGCCCGCTCGCAGGCGCGCGAGCTGTACGGCGACGCGTACGTCCCGGCCGAGGCCCGCGTCTACACGCGCAAGGTGAAGAACGCGCAAGAGGCGCACGAGGCGATCCGGCCGGCGGGTGACTCGTTCCGCACGCCCGGGCAGGTCGCCAACCAGCTGTCGTCGGAGGAGTTCCGCCTCTACGAATTGATCTGGCAGCGCACGCTCGCGTCGCAGATGTCCGACGCGGTCGGCACCACGGTGTCGATCCGGCTCGGCGGCACGTCGGTGTCGGATGAGAGCGTCGTCTTCACCACCAGCGGCCGGACGATCACGTTCCCCGGCTTCCTGCGCGCTTACGTCGAGGACACCGACGAGACGGCGGCGGAGAAGGACGACGCGGAGAAGCGCCTGCCGCAGCTGACTCGTGGCGACGCGGTGGACCCCCGGGAGTTCGCGCCGACCGGTCACACGACGTCTCCGCCGGCGCGCTTCACCGAGCCGTCGTTGGTGAAGGCGATGGAGGAACTCGGGGTCGGGCGTCCGTCCACCTACGCGTCGATCATGCAGACCATCCAGGACCGTGGCTACGTCTGGAAGAAGGGCCCCGCGCTCGTCCCGACGTGGACGGCGTTTGCGGTGATCGGACTGCTGGAGTCGTACTTCGCGCGGCTCGTGGACTACGGGTTCACGGCGTCCGTCGAGAACGACCTGGACGACATCGCGACGGGCGAACGCTCGCGAGTCGAATGGCTGCACGGCTTCTACTTCGGTGCCGCGGACGCGCCGGCCGACTCCGAGCGGATCTCCGCGCAGGGCGGGCTCAAGCGGTTGATTGCCGCGCGCCTGGAGGAGATCGATGCGCGCGGCGTGAACTCGATCCCGATCGGCGAGGGCGTCGTGGTGCGTGTCGGCCGGTACGGGCCGTACCTGCAGAGCGGTACGCCGGAAGAGGGCCGGCGCGCGTCGCTGCCTGAGGATCTTGCGCCGGACGAGCTGACGCCGGAGAAGGTCGAGGAGCTGCTCTCGGCGCCGTCGGGTGACCGGGAGCTGGGCGCTACCACCGACGGTCGCGAGGTCACGGCGCGCTCGGGCCGGTACGGGCCGTACGTGACTGACGGCGAGAAGTCGGCGTCGCTGTTCAAGACGATGTCGCTCGACACCATCACGCTGCCCGAGGCCGAGAAACTGCTGACGCTGCCGCGCACCCTCGGGCAGCTCGACGACGTCGACGTCACGGCGCAGAACGGTCGCTACGGGCCGTACATCAAGAAGGGCACGGACTCACGCTCGCTCGAGTCGGAGGAGCAGCTCTTCACGGTGACGCTCGACGAAGCGGCCGCATTGCTGGCCCAGCCGAAGCTGCGAGGTCGGGCCGCGGCCGCCGCCGTGCCGCCGCTGCGTGAGCTGGGCAACGACCCGGCGTCGGACAAGCCGATGGTGATCAAGGACGGCCGCTTCGGCCCGTACGTCACCGACGGCGAGACGAACGCGTCGCTGCGCAAGGGCGATTCGATCGACGAGCTGACCGACGAGCGGGCTTCGGAGCTGCTGGCCGAGCGCCGCGCGCGGGGACCGGCGAAGAAGGCTCCACGCAAGGCGGCCAAGAAGGCCCCGGCGAAGAAGGCGGCCAAGAAGACTGCAGCGAAGAAGGCCGGCGCCACCAAGTCCTGACGGCGCGCGCGCCGCTGGAACGGCGGCCCGCCGCGCGGCCGACCTCGGTTCAGGGCAGGCGGTGCCCGACGGCGAAGATGCGCCGGAACGGGAACAGCGTGCCGTGCGGTGTCGCGGGATAGGCCTCCCGCAACGCCGCCCCGAGGGCGGCCGAGAACTCCGCCGCGTCG
>JAOPVG010000545.1 GCA_025966255.1 Jatrophihabitans sp. | reverse complement strand
GGGACACCTCGCCCGACGGGTCGCGCCACGCCTCGGCCGTGGTCTCGCCGAGCACCGCCTTGAGCAGCCGGGCCGACGTCCACGGCACGGTGGCGACCGTCGGGATGCCCAGCCGCTCGTACACCTCAGCCCGCTTCGGGTCGTAGATGCGGGCCACGACGCGGTGCACGCCGAACGTCTCCCGGGCGACCCGGGCGGCGATGATGTTGGAGTTGTCGCCGCTACTGACAGCCGCAAAGGCGCCGGCCTGCTCGATGCCGGCCTCGACGAGCGTGTCCCGGTCGAAGCCGACGCCGGTGACCTGGCGCCCGGGGAAGGTCTCGCCGAGCCGGCGGAACGCGATTGGGTCCTGATCGATGACCGCGATCGTGTGATCCAGTGGCGCGAGTTGCAGCGACAGGGCCGCGCCGACCCGACCGCAACCCATGATCACGATGTGCAAGGCAGCGCACATCTCCTCTCGGCGATTCGCTGGAAGTGATTGGCAACAGCGAGGCCTGAGCGTAGCTGGGCGGTGATGGCGGCAGAACGGTCCGGGGAGGCGGATCAGTATTGTGCGCGTCGTGGCCGTATTTCCGCGAGTCCTCAAACGGCTCATCATCGGCACTCCCGTGTCGACCGAGCAGGTCGGGCACACCGTGCTCGCCAAACGCCTCGCGTTGCCGATCTTCGCGAGCGACG
Source organism: Jatrophihabitans sp. (assembly GCA_025966255.1). GTDB lineage: Bacteria > Actinomycetota > Actinomycetes > Mycobacteriales > Jatrophihabitantaceae > Jatrophihabitans. Next base: position 3,690 of record JAOPVG010000545.1, on the reverse strand, counting down.
CCCTGTCCAGCGTCGCCTACGCAACCCAGGAGATCCTGCTCGTCCTGACCGTGGGAGGTACCGCGTTCCTGTACCTCACCCCGTGGGTCGCGGCGGCCGTCGTGGTGCTCATGGCGACCGTGGTCGCTTCGTACCGGCAGCTCGTCAAGGCCTACCCCACCGGGGGCGGCGACTACGAGGTCGCCACCAAGAACATCGGGCGGGCCGCCGGAGTCGTGGTGGCCAGCGCGCTGCTCGTGGACTACGTCATGACCGTCGCGGTGTCGGTCTCCTCCGGCGTGGACAACATCATCTCGGCGGCGCCGTCGCTGCATCAGTACCGGGTATGGATGGCCGTGGGGTTCGTCGTAGTGCTGGCGGCCATCAACTTGCGCGGGCTGCGCGAGGCCGGGCTGGCTTTCGCCGCGCCGACCTACCTGTTCGCCGCGGGCGTCTTCATCATGATCGCGACCGGCCTGTTCCGAACCCTCGTGGGGGACGCTCCGGTGGCGGAGAGCGCGAAGTACGGCATCGTGGCGCACCCGGGCTACGGCTCGCTGGGCTTCTTCGCGCTGATGTTCTTCACGCTGCGCGCATTCTCGTCCGGCTGTACGGCGCTGACCGGCGTCGAGGCGATCGCGAACGGCGTGCCCGCGTTCAAGGAGCCGAAGGCGCGGAACGCGCAACTGACGCTCGTGGCGATGGGAGCCATCGCGGTATCGATGTTCGTGGGCATCACCATGCTGGCGTTGATCGCGAAGGTACACATCACCGATCCGACGTCGAACAGTTGTCGGCTAGTGGGCGTGACCGACTGCGCGCATCGACCCCAGCGCACGGCGATCGCCCAAGTGGCCGGGGCGGTGTTCGGTGGGCCGCACTCGGTCGGCTTCTTCTACGTCCAGGCCACCACGGCACTGATCCTGGTGCTGGCGGCGAATACGGCCTTCAACGGGTTCCCCCTACTGGGCGCGATCCTCGCCCGCGACAAGAACCTCCCTGCGCAGCTGAACAACCGCGGCGACCGGCTGGCTTACAGCAACGGCATCGTGGCGCTCGCCGTCGTGGCGGCCATCCTGATCACGATCTACAAGGCCGACGTGACGCACCTGATCCAGCTCTACATCATCGGGGTGTTCACGTCGTTCACGCTCGGCCAGTCGGGCATGGTGCGGCACTGGAACCGGATCCTGCGCACCGAACGCGATCCGACTGAACGCGCGCGAATCATGCGTTCGCGGTTGGTCAACGGGTTCGGGGCCTCGCTGTCGGGCGTCGTGCTGGTGATCGTGATCGTCACCAAGTTCACCAAGGGCGCCTACCTGGTGCTCATCGCCATGCCGATCCTGTACTTGATCATGCGGGCGATCAACAAGCACTACACCCGGGTGGCGCAGGAGCTGGCCAGCGATGACGTCGGCCTCGTGCTGCCGTCGCGCAACCACGTCGTGGTGCTGGTGTCCAAGGTGCACAAGCCGACCCTGCGCGCGCTGGCGTTCGCCAAGGCGACTCGGCCGGACACGCTCACCGCCCTCACCGTCAACGTCGATGACGACGCCACTCGGGCGCTACAGGCGGAGTGGGAGCGGCATGACCTGCCGGTGTCCCTGACCGTCCTCGAGTCGCCGTACCGCGAGGTGACGCGGCCGCTGCTGGCGTACATCAAGAAACTGCGCGCGGACCGCCCGCGTGACGTCGTCAGCGTCTTCATCCCCGAATACGTGGTCGGCCACTGGTGGGAGCAGTTGCTGCACAATCAGTCCGCGCTGCGGCTCAAGGGTCGACTGCTGTTCCAGCCGGGCGTGATGGTGACCAGCGTGCCGTGGCAGATGGACTCGAGCGCCGGCGCGGCCAAGCGCCCGCTGCGCCCGGACGGGCCGGCGGCACCGGCCAAGACCGTCGGCCGACCCCCCGCGGCACCGCCCGCCTCCGTACCCAATCCCGACGACGAGGTCACGATCCACAGTGGCTGAGCGGGGCCCGCTGCTCGGGGCAACGCTCGAACTCGACGTCGGGACCGTCGCGCACGGTGGGTCTTGTGTCGCCCGGCACGAGGGCCGCGCGGTCTTTGTCCGGCACGCGCTGCCCGGCGAACGCGTACGGGCGCTCGTCACCGAGGACCGCGGCGGCGGCTACTGCTTCGCCGACGCGGTGGAGGTGCTCGCCGCCTCGCCAGAGCGGGTCGAGCCGCCGTGCCCGTACGCCGGACCGGGCCGGTGCGGCGGCTGCGATTGGCAGCACGCATCGGCGCCGGCGCAACGCGACCTCAAGGCCAGCGTGGTCCGCGAGCAGTTCACCCGACTGGCGCACCTCGACGTTTCGGACCTGCTCGAAGGGGTGGAGGAGTTGCCGGGCGGGCTGCTCGGCTGGCGCACCCGCAACGTCTATGCCGTCGACCGCGGAGGGCACCCCGGCCTGCGCCGGCACCGCTCCCACGAGATCGAGCCCATCGACCGGTGCCTGATCGGCGCCGAGCACGTCGGGAACGCCGCGGCCCTCGGGGACACCTGGGCCGGCCTGAGCGGCATCGAGGTCGCGCGCGGTACGGAGGAGGACACCACACTGCTCGCGCACCGCCCGGGCCCGGGCCGGCAGTCACGCGGGCGACGACCGCCCGACCGGGTGCGCGTGGTCACCGGCCCGTCCACGCTGCACCACCGCGCGCTGGGCCGCGACTTCGAGGTCGAGGCGGGTGGCTTCTGGCAGGTGCACCCGGCGGCGGCCGATGCGTTCGCGCGGGCTCTGCTGGACACCGTGCAGCCCGAGCCGGGGGAGACGGCGGTGGACCTGTACTGCGGCGCCGGGGCGCTCACTGCGGCGTTGGCGGTCGCGGTCGGGGCGTCCGGCTCCGTGGTGGGCATCGAGTCGTCGGTGCGGGCGGTCGCCGACGCCACGGCCAACCTCGCCGACCTGCCGCAGGCCAGCGTGCGGCTGGAGCGGGTGACCCCAACGGTGCTCGCGGCGCTGGATGTCGCGCCGGATGTCGTAGTCCTCGACCCGCCGCGAGCGGGTGCAGGACGAGAGGTGATGACGGCGCTGCTGGCGCTGCATCCTCGTACCGTCGGGTATGTCGCGTGCGATCCGGCCGCTCTGGCCCGCGACGTTGCAACGGCGGTGACATCGGGCTGGCGACTCAGCGCGTTGCGCGCCTTCGACGCCTTCCCGATGACGCATCACGTCGAATGCGTCGCCCGGCTCGACCCGGCCTGATCAACCCGGCCGGCAGCTCGGCCGTGGGATAGTGCCGTGGCGGCCCCACCGGCGCCGCCACGGCACCTTTCGCCCATGCCTCACGCGGGCGGCGCGAAGAACTCGAGCGCAATCCCGTCCGGGTCGCGGAACGAGAGCCCCGACCCGTAGTGGGCGTCCACGATCCCGCCGTGCATGATGCCGAGGCGGTGCAGGCGGGCGGCCCACGTCTGCAACTCGCCGCGGTCCCGGCAGGTGAAGGCGACGTGGTCCAGACCCGGCCGCCGTTCGTCGAACCGGCCACCCGGGCCGTAGCCGTGGGTGTGCAGCCCGAAGAGCTGACCGCTGCCAAGGGCGAAGACCGTGTGGTGGAAACCGCCGGCGTGTTCGTCCTCGTCGAGAACGGGCACGGCGTCGAACAACGCGCTGTACCACCGGGTACTGCGTTCCAGGTCGTTCACCGTCACGGCGATGTGGGCGATACCCGGGAACCCGGTCACGACGACGTCCTCGTCGATCGGC
>JAOPVG010000483.1 GCA_025966255.1 Jatrophihabitans sp. | reverse complement strand
GTCTTCGAAGCGACGTCGGCCTATGTGCACCGCGCGAACGCGCCGCGGTACGAGGCACTCGGCATCCGCGCCGTGGATCTGACGCCGGCCGCGATCGGCCCGTACGTCGTGCCGGTGGCCAACTTGCACGAGCACCTGGACGCGCCGAACGTCAACCTGATCACCTGTGGCGGGCAGGCGACGATCCCGATGGTTTACGCGGTGTCGCGGGTGACGACAGTGCCCTACGCCGAGATCGTGGCCACAGTGTCGTCGGTGTCGGCCGGGCCGGGCACCCGCGCCAACATCGACGAGTTCACCCAGACCACGAGTCGAGCCGTCGAGGTGATCGGCGGGGCGCAGCGCGGCAAGGCGATCATCGTGCTCAATCCGGCCGACCCGCCGATGGTCATGCGGGACACGATCTTCTGCGCGATCCCCGACGACGCCGACCGGGCCGCGGTCACCGCATCGATCCTCGAGGTGGCGGCTCAGGTCGCGTCCTACGTGCCCGGGTACCGACTGCTGCAGGAACCGCAGTTCGACGATCCGTCCGATCTGAACGGCGGCCGCACGATCGTGTCGGTGTTCCTCGAGGTCGAGGGCGCCGGCGATTTCCTGCCGCCGTACGCCGGCAACCTCGACATCATGACCGCGGCCGCGACCAAGGTCGGCGAGACGATCGCGCTCGGCCTGGTGAGGAGCTGACATGACGCTGCCCCGCACGTACTCGGACGAGCTGGACCTGCGCATCACGGACACCTCGCTGCGCGACGGCTCGCACCACAAACGGCACCAGTTCACCGCCGACGAGGTCGTCTCGATCGTCGCGGCCCTGGACGCGGCCGGCGTGCCGGTGATCGAGGTGACGCACGGCGACGGGCTCGGTGGCTCGTCGCTGAACTACGGCATCTCCCGAACGCCCGAGCAGGAGCTCATCACCCTCGCAGCCAAGACCGCGAAGCAGGCGAAGATCGCCGTACTGATGCTGCCCGGCGTGGGCATCAAGGACGACATCCGCGTCGCTCAGGACAACGGCGCGTCGATCGTCCGCATCGCCACCCACTGCACGGAAGCAGACATCTCCATCCAGCACTTCGGGCTGGCCCGCGAGCTGGGTCTGGAAACGGTCGGCTTCCTGATGATGTCGCACTCCCAGCCGCCGGAAGTGCTCGCGAAGCAGGCCCGCATCATGGCCGACGCGGGGTGCCAGTGCGTGTACGTCGTGGATTCGGCCGGGGCGCTCGTGCTCGAGCAGGTGTCGGATCGGGTCGGTGCCCTCGTGGCCGAATTGGGCGACGACGCGCAGGTCGGATTCCACGGCCACGAGAACCTCGGCCTCGGTGTCGCCAACTCGGTGGCAGCGGCGCGCGCCGGGGCGGTGCAGATCGACGGCTCGACGCGTCGGTTCGGGGCGGGCGCGGGCAACACTCCGGTCGAGGCGTTCGTCGGGGTCAGTGACAAGCTCGGGTTCGGGACGGGGATCGACTTCTTCAAGATCGTGGACGCGGCCGAGGACGTCGTCCTGCCGGCCATGGATGAGGAGTGCAAGCTCGATCGGCTGGCGCTGATGATGGGCTACGCCGGCGTGTACTCGAGCTTCCTCAAGCACGCGTTCCGGCAGGCCGAGCGCTACGGTGTGCCCGGCGCGGAGATCCTCGTGCGGGCCGGGCAGCGGCGCCTGGTCGGCGGCCAGGAGGATCAGCTCGTCGACATCGCACTCGAGATCCAGCGGGAACAGACGACCGTGACCGCGTGACCGGAGGTATTTCATGCCCTCGTCAGACGCATCGAGCACCGTGGACATCGCGGCGCCGCCGGAGTCCGTCTACGCGCTGATCACCGATCTCAAGGTGCTGGCCGAGCTCGCCGATGAGACGGCCGTCATGCGACTGAACAAGGGATCCGCGGTCGCACCGGGTGCAGTCTTCCGCGGCACGAACCGCAACGGCTGGCATCGGTGGACGACGACCTGCCAGGTCACCGACGCAGACGCCGGGCGGCGCTTCGCCTTCGACGTCACCCATACCCGGGTGCCGATCGCTCGGTGGCAGTACGACATCGAGCCGACTGACTCCGGCTGCCGCGTGACCGAGACGACGTGGGACCAACGTCCGGCGTGGTTTGCCCGCCTGTCCTACTTCGGCACCGGCATCAGCGACCGCGGCGCGGCCAACGCCTCGCACATCGAGGCGACGCTGAGGCGGTTGAAGGCGCGGGCCGAAGCGTCCTGAGGACGGCACGGCGATCTGGTTGTTCGAAGTCGGCCCGGTGCTGAGTCGATCAGCCGAGTTTGGCCACCGTCAGCAGCACGACCGCCGCTTCCAGCGCCTCGAGCGTGTGCCGAGCGTTGGGCACAATGATCAGGTCGCCGGGCGAGCCCGCCCAGGAGACAGCGCCGGCAATGAGTCGGACGCGGCCGTGGAGTACATGGACGGTGGCCTCGCCCGGGTTCTGGTGCTCGTCGAGCTGCCGGCCCGCCGCCAGCGCGATCACGGTCTGGCGCAGCACGTGCTCGTGCCCGCCGTACACCGTTTCGGAG
>JAOPVG010000477.1 GCA_025966255.1 Jatrophihabitans sp. | reverse complement strand
GATGGCCGCGAAGTGTTGCTCGTCGCCGGCGATCAACGTCGGGTCGGCCTTGCGGGCGAGGTGGTCGGGAAGGTCGAACGCGCTGGTAGTCAGGGGTTTCACGTCATCAACTCCGATCTGAGGTTCGCAACTTTGGATCGCAGTTTCGGCGCAGGCATTTCGGGACTCCGATTTCCGCAGTTCTGGGCTCGGCCAGCGATTCTGCGGCACGACCCGGGCCTTGCCGCAAGTCCCCCGCTGCGCTATATGTTGAACTGGCAAGGAGTGGATATTCGCAATCCACCCGCCTTGATGATCCGTAGCATCTGCTCACGTGGCATCCGGCAAGAACCCTGTCCTGACCCCGCAGTCCGGCGACTTCCCGCGCTGGTTTCAGGACATCGTCAGCAAAGCGGAACTGGCCGATAACGGCCCGGTTCGCGGCACGATGGTCATCCGCCCGTACGGCTACTCCATCTGGGAGCGGATGGTGGCCGAGATGGACGCCCGGATCAAGTCGGCCGGCGCTGAGAATGCCTACTTCCCGCTGTTCATCCCGGAGTCCTACCTGCGTCGTGAGGCCGAGCACGTCGAGGGATTCAGCCCCGAGCTCGCAGTGGTCACCCACGCCGGCGGTAAGCAGCTCGAGGAACCGGTGGTGGTGCGCCCGACCTCCGAAACCGTCATCGGCGAATTCATGGCCAAGTGGGTGCAGAGCTACCGTGACCTCCCCCTGCTGCTCAACCAGTGGGCCAACGTCGTGCGCTGGGAGATGCGTCCGCGGATCTTCCTGCGCACAAGCGAGTTCCTGTGGCAAGAGGGTCATACCGCGCACGCCACCTACGAGGATGCCCGCGACTACGCCCGCCAGATTCTGCACGACACCTATGAAGACTTCATGGTCAACGTGCTCGCCATTCCCGTGGTCGTCGGGCGCAAGACCGTCCAGGAGCGCTTCGCCGGTGCTATCAACACCACGTGCTGCGAGGCCATGACCGGTGACGGCAAGGCGTTGCAGATGGGCACGTCCCACGAACTCGGGCAGAACTTCGCCCAGGCATTCGACATCGGCTACCTGTCCAAGGACAGCAAACGGGAACTGGCCTGGACGACCTCCTGGGGCACCTCGACCCGTATGGTCGGCGGTCTGATCATGGTGCACGGCGACGACGACGGCCTGCGCATTCCGCCGGCGCTGGCGCCGATCCAGGTCGTGGTCATGGCCATCAAGGGCGAGGCCGTCGAGGCGGTGCACAAGATCGGCGCCGAGCTGCGAGCGGCCGGAGTCCGGGTGCGGTTGGACGATCGAGCCGACATCCCGTTCGGACGTCGGGTGATCGACTGGGAGCTCAAGGGCGTGCCGCTGCGCATCGAGGTCGGGCCCCGAGACCTGGCCGCCGGCACCGCGATGATCGCCCGCCGCCTCACCGGCGGCGCGAAGGCCGCGGTCGCGTTGACTGGTCTGGTCGAACAGGTCACGCATCTTCTGGCGCAGGAGCAGGAGGTCATGCTGACCGAGGCGACAGTTGCCCGCGATGCCCGCATCGTCGAGGTCTCCTCGGTCGATGAGGCAGCCGAGGCGGCGGTCGAGGGCTGGGCCAAGATCGCGTGGTCAGTGCTCGGGCTGGATGGCGAGGCGAGACTCGCCCGGTCGGCGGTCACGGTCCGGTGCCTGCAGCGGGCTGACGGCAGCGTTCCCGAGGCCGACGACGAGCCCGGCCTGAAGGCCTACGTCGCTCGGTCGTATTAGCGGGGCCCGCGCCGCACATCGTGCGTCGTGCCGGAGCGCATGATCGTTTGGCGCGGCGGCTGCCCGATCAGACCGGCTGGATCAGGCCGATCGTGTTGCCGTCGGCGTCGGTGAGCGTGGCGAGCAGCCGGCCGCCGCCGACGTCACTCACCGCCTGCTGCTCCTCGGCGCCGGCCTGGAGCAACTCCGCGACGGTCTGCTTGATGTCGTCGACGTGCCAGTAGACGACGGGTGCCGTCATGCCCTTGTGGTGGCCGTTCGGGTCGAGGCCGATCTCCAGGCCGCCGAGGTTGAACTGCACGTAGTACGACTCGTCCATCACCGGGTCGACGCCAGCCAGCAGGCGGCGGAACAGCGATTTCGCCTGGTCGAGATCGTGCACCGGGTAGATGACGGTCTTCAGCGCGGGGGCCATGTGGGAGCTCCTTGGGTGTGATCGGTTGGACGGCCCGGTCGAGCCGTTCACTGTCCCTGACCCCCCGCGGCGAACGGATGTGACAGCGGCCGTCCGGCTGGCCTCGCGGCTACCGGACGACGCGGAACCAGAGGTTCGTCGCCAGCGGCGCCGAGGTCAGGCTGAGCCGTTCGAGCTTGACGTTGTCGCCGCCCGGCCGGTGGAAGAGCCGGACCCCGTCGCCGAGCAGGACGGGCGCGATGCACACGAAGATCTCGTCGAGTACGCCGGCCTCTAGACATTGCTGGGCCACATCGGCGCCGAGGATGTTGACGTATCTGTCCCCCGCGGCAGCCGTGGCCGCGGCGACCCCACTGTCAAGGTCACCGACGAACGTCACGCCCGGCACCGGCGTGCTCGGGGCGTGATGGGTGAGGACGAACTGCGGTCCGTCCCATCCGCCGCCGAACGGCTTGCCCTCGCTCGCCGTGCCCTTGTGGGGGTCGTCGCCGCCGAAGGTCCGGTTGCCGACGAGCAGGGCGCCGATCTCACCGATGACCGTGTTCACCTCGGGATTGGGACCGAGGTATGCGGTCAACCACGACATGTCTCCACCCCGTCCGGTGATGAATCCGTCCAGCGACATCGTGGCCGAATACAGCATCTTGCCCATGAGCTACCTCCAACGAGATCAATCCGGATGATGCCGGTTGAGACGGCGGAGCGCCGAAAAACTCATCGGTAGGCCGTGGCGACCGGGCGCGGCGGCAGGCTCGGTGGCAGGGCGAAGGCCGGGAACAGCGCGGGGTCGTGGAAGGCGGTCATCTCGAGGATGTGGTCGTGAGCGATCTGCAGTACGGCGATCGCGAACGGGCGATAAGCCGGCTCGTCGGGCCGCCGCACGTAGGCGGCCGCAGCGGGCCGACCATTGGCCCG
>JAOPVG010000456.1 GCA_025966255.1 Jatrophihabitans sp. | reverse complement strand
GGCGACGGTCCGGGGCGCCGGGTGGGCGAGCTCGACGAAGAAATGGTGTACGAGTCCCGGGTCGGCGACGTGTTCCTGCTCGGGTCGTCGTCCTGGCGGATCGAGGACATCACCCACGACCGCGTGCTCGTCACGCCGGCGCCGGGTGAGGTCGGCCGGATGCCGTTCTGGAAGGGCGATTCGCCCGGCCGTCCGGTCGAGCTGGGCCGCGCGCTCGGCGCGTTCCTGCGCGAGCTCTCGGCGTCCTCGCCCGAGGCTGCGGCCGAACGAGCCCGCGCCGCCGGTCTGGACGACTGGGGCTCGGCCAACCTGCTGGCCTATCTCGCCGAGCAGCGCGAGGCAACGCACCACCTGCCCGATGACCGCACGATCCTCGTCGAGCGGTTCCGCGACGAGCTCGGCGATTGGCGCCTGGTCGTCCACTCCCCGTTCGGCGCGCCGGTCAACGCACCGTGGGCGCTGGCCATCGCCGCGCGGCTGCGTGAGCGGTACGGGTTGGAGGTGTCGTCGCTGCACTCCGACGACGGCATCGTGCTGCGGCTCCCCGACACCGATGCCGAGCCGCCCGGGGGCGAGATCGCGGTGTTCGAGGCCGACGAGATCGAGGCCATCGTCACCGGCGAGGTCGGCGGTTCGGCGCTGTTCGCGTCCCGCTTCCGCGAGTGCGCGGCCCGGTCGCTGCTGCTGCCCCGGCGCGACCCGCGTCGGCGCACTCCCCTGTGGCAGCAACGCCAGCGCGCCAACCAGCTGTTGCAAGTGGCCAGCGAATACGGCGACTTCCCCGTCGTCCTCGAGGCGATGCGCGAATGCCTGCAGGACGTCTTCGACGTGCCCGGGCTCGTCGGGTTGATGCGCGATCTGTCGTCCCGCAAGGTGAAGCTCGTCGAGGTCGAGACTCCGGCCGCCTCGCCGTTCGCCCGCTCCTTGCTCTTCGGCTACGTCGGCGTCTTCCTCTACGACGGCGACGCGCCACTGGCCGAGCGACGCGCGCAGGCCCTGTCGCTGGACTCCGCGCTGCTCGCCGAGTTGCTGGGTGCCACCGACCTGCGCGAACTGCTGGACGTCGACGCAATCGCGCAGGTCGAGGCCGAGATCTCGCGGCTGGCCGAGGATCGGCACGCCCGCGGCCCGGACTCGGTCCACGATCTGCTGCGGGCCGTCGGGGATATGACCACCGACGAAGCGCTGGCGCGGGGCGGGACGCCCCAGGACCTAGCCGCGCTCGAGGAAGCTCGGCGCGTCATCCGGGTGCGCATCGCCGGCGAACAGCGCTGGCTTGCGATCGAGGACGCCGGCCGGGTGCGCGATGCCCTCGGCGCCGCGCTGCCCGTGGGTGTGCCCGAGGCGTTCACCGAGCCGGTGCGGGATCCGCTGGGTGACCTGGTGTCACGATTTGCCCGCACCCACGGCCCGTTCGTAGCTCAAGAGGTCGCCGACCGACTCGGCCTGGGCGTGGCAGTGGTGTCGTCGGCCTTGGCCCGTCTGAGTGCGTCCGGCCGGCTGGTGCAGGGCGAGTTCCGCCCGGGCGGGATCGCCACCGAGTGGTGCGATGCCGAGGTGTTGCGAGCGATCCGGCGTCGTTCGCTGGCCGCGCTGCGCCGCGAGGTCGAGCCCGTGCCCCACGCGGCGCTGGCGCGGTTCATCCCGGCTTGGCAGGGTCTCGGCGCGCGCTCGACCCGCGGGGTCGACGGGCTGCTGCGCGCACTGGAACAACTGGCCGGCGTGGCCGTACCGGCCAGCGCGCTCGAGACGCTTGTGCTGCCGAGCCGGGTGGCCGACTACTCCCCCACGCTGCTCGACGAGCTCACCCTGGCCGGCGAGGTCGTCTGGGCCGGTGCCGGTTCACTCGCCGGCAACGACGGCTGGGTGATGCTGGCCCCGGCCGAGATCGCGCCGCTGGTGCTCTCGCCACCTGACGAGGTCCATGACCCGTTGGCCGTGGCGGTCCGCGACGCGCTGGCTGGCGACGAGGCGTTGTTCTTCCGCTCGCTGGTCGACCGCGCGACATCGCCGGGCGAGTTCGAGACCGACGACGCGGTGACTCGCGCCGTGTGGGAGCTCGTGTGGTCCGGACTGTTGACCAACGACACGCTGGCTCCGATTCGCGCGCTCCTCGGGCAGGGCAAGTCCGCGCATTCGCGCAAGCCCAGTCCGCGCCGCGGCCGCTACGGCCGGCCCTCCGGTCTGAGGCTGCCCGGGGGTGCCGCGGCGGTGCGTACGGCGCCGTACGGCATGGGTGGCCGCTGGTCCGCCGCCCCGGCGCGCGATGCGGACATCACCCGTCGAGCGGTAGCCGCCGCTGATGTGCTGCTCGATCGGTACGGCCTGGTCACGCGCGGATCGGTTGCCGGCGAGCGGATCACCGGCGGGTTCTCGGCGGTCTATCCGGTGCTGAAGGCGGCGGAGGAATCCGGGCGCGCCCGCCGCGGCTACTTCGTGGAGGGGCTGGGGGCGGCCCAGTTCGCGCTGCCCGGTGCCGTCGACCGCCTACGCGCCGAGGCGCGTCCAGTCGACGTCCGCGGCATGGACGCCTCGGCGGCGCTCGTGCTCGCGACCACCGACCCGGCCAACCCTTATGGGGCAGCGCTGCCGTGGCCGGAAGCACCGCGGCCGGACGACGGCGGTCGCGGGCATCAACCGGCCCGCAAGGCCGGCGCACTGGTCGTGCTGGTCGACGGCGCCTGCGTGCTCTACGTCGAACGTGGGGGGCGCACGTTGCTGTCCTTCACCGACGAAGCGACGATCCTGCAACCCGCGGCTGACGCGTTGGCGTTGGCCGTCCGCGACGGCGCGCTGGGCAAGATGCAGGTCGAGCGCGCCGACGGGCTTCCCGTCGCGGCGTCCCCTCTTGGCGAGGCCCTCTCGGCCGCCGGGTTCCGACCGACGCCGCGCGGTCTGCGGCTGCGGGGCTGACGCGGTCGATGCCTGAGGGCGACACCGTCTGGCTCACCGCGCACCGGCTGAACACGGCCCTGGCCGGGCGGCCGGTCACCGTGTTCGATCTGCGCGTACCGGCGCTTGCCACCACCGACCTGACCGGCCGCACGGTCACCGAGGTCGTGGCTCGCGGCAAGCACGTGCTCACCCGCTTCGACGATGACCTGACCCTGCACAGCCATCTGCGCATGGACGGCTCGTGGTACCTGTCGCGGCCGGGGCGCCCACCGCACCGCCATCCCGAGCACCTGATCCGCGCACTGGTCGGCAACGCCGAGTGGCTCGCCACCGGCTACCGGGTGCACGATCTGCGCATCGTCACACGCGCCGGCGAGGCCGACGTGGTCGGTCACCTCGGTCCGGACCTGCTCGGTCCGGACTGGGACGTTGAGCTCGCTGTGCACAACCTCCAGCGCGAGCCCGACGCGGCGATCGCCGAGGCCCTGCTCGACCAGCGGCACCTCGCCGGCATCGGCAACCTGTACAAGTGCGAGGTGCTCTTCGTCGAGCGCGTCAATCCATGGACCCCCGTCGGCGAGGTCGCCGACTTGCGCGCTGTGGCCACCACCGCCCAGCGGTTGCTGCGGGCCAACCGCGACCATCCCGAACAGTCCACCACCGGCTACCTCGGCCGCGGCCGCGAGCACTGGGTGTACGAACGCGGCGGCGAAGGCTGCCTGCGCTGCCGCACCCGGATTCAGCGCCAGGACCAGGGCGTACCGCCGAAGGCGCGAAGCACCTATTGGTGCCCGTCCTGCCAACCAGCCAGCAGTTGACCGGCCGGATCGCGCTCACGAGACGCGATCCTTCGGGCGGGACGATATGTCAGGCTTCGTCGGGCTCGGCCTTCTTGGTCGTGTCCACCGGGGGCGCGGCAGCGTCGGCGCCCGCGCTGTCGCCGATCGCCGCGGTACCACCGCCGGTGCCGACCGCCGGCGGGGTCTCGGCCTGCAACGACGCCCGGATCTCGTCCAAGCGAGCGGCGCCCTTGACGTTCATCGTCGCGCGCTGCACTTCAAGTACGCGTGACCCGGTCGAGTCCTTCGCGAGCTCGGCCTGGCCGAGGGCAACCGCGTAGCGCTTCTCGATCTTGTCCCGGACCTCCTCGAGGGACGGCACATTGCTCGGCGCGGAGAGGTCGCTCATCTGCTGTAGGGACGCCGCGACCTTTTCCTGCATCTTGGCCTGCTCGAGTTGCGAGAGCAGTTTCGTTCGCTCGGCGAGGCGCTGCTGCATCATCGCCGCATTGGTCTGCACAGCCTCGCGGGCCTGCGCGGCGGCCTGCAGGGATTGGTCGTACAGGGCCTTGAGATCTTCGACGGACGACTCGGCGCTGACGAGCTGATTGGCGAGCGCCTGCGCGGTCTCTTCGAACTGGGTCGCCTTGGCGGTGTCGCCTTCCGCGCGGGACTTGTCGGCGAGCAACAGGGCCTGACGGGCCTGGCTCTGCAGGTTCTCGATCGTGTTGAGCTGCCGGTCGAGCTGCATCTGGAGCTGACGCTGGTTACCGATGACGGCGGCGGCCTGCGTGGTGAGCGCCTGGTGCTGGCGCTGCGCCTCCTGGATGGCCTGCTCGATCTGGATCTTCGGGTCAGCCTTCTCGTCGATCTTGACGCCGAACCAGGCCGACATGTACTTCCAGCCCCGCACGATCGGATTCGGCTTCGCCATCTGCATCGCCTCTCACGGCCGCCGGCGGCCCTGCTCGTCATGATCACCGTGGGCGTTCTCGCCCCACGTCATCTCCATCGTGGCAGACACGTCCCGCGGCGCGCACGTGTGAGCGGCCCCCTGACGGCCCGGAAACGGCCGTCAGGCCGGTCGCGCGACCGGTTGATCCACCGGTGCCTCAGCGGCCGCCGGCCCCGCGACGGGGAGGCCGGCTATGAGCACAGCGACGTCGGCGGCGATCGTGGCTGGATCGGCGGGCGACAGCAGGAAGGAGGCCAGCCAGCGCAGCACGGTGTCGGTGCCGCCGCGTGAGGCGTCGGCGAGGGCCTGCGCGACCGCGGCGCGGGCCCGCTGCCAGCCCTCGGCACCGGTGTCGATGCGGCCGAGCGCGGCGAGGGTGGCCGGCTCGACGCGGGCCAGGCCGCGGGCCACGGGATGCCCGGAAATCGCGGCGGCGGCATCGACCAAAGCAGTCTCGAGCGCCTTGCCGGCCTGCTCGTCCACGAGCGCGCCGACCTGGTCAACCACGAGCGCGGCCAGCACCGCCTCGCGAGTGCGGAAGTGGTTGTAGAGCGTGGCCTTGGCAACGCCCGCGGCCGCAGCCACCTGAGCCATCGTGATCTTCGTTACGCTCACCTCGACCGCGCGTGCGGCACCGCTGAGCAGCGCCACGCGGGTGCGGCTCATGGCGTTGCCGGCGCGCGTACGGGTGCCGGTGACGCGCACCGGCGCGGCCGACGCGATGGCCGGCGAAGCGGTCGTCGGGCGGAACAATGTGTCGAACAGCGGGTTGCTCATGGGCGGCGGGCCTCCTTGCGATCGCGCCGGCA
>JAOPVG010000445.1 GCA_025966255.1 Jatrophihabitans sp. | reverse complement strand
GGGCTCAACGCGAGCTTCCGGGTGTTCAGGTCGAACGCCGCCACGCGCACCTCCGTGGTACCCGGTAACGGCTTGCCCATCGACCCCGGTACCCGGCCGGCGACGTTGGCGAGGATCGCTTCGCCCTCGGCCGAGGCGTAGAACTCGAGCACCGTCGCCGTCGGGAAGCGCTCGGTCACCCGCCGCCACAGATTGCGGGGCATGCCCGAGCCGATGAACATACGGATCGGATGGTGCTGCTCGTTGAGGTTCGGCGGCCCGTTCACGACGGTGCGCAGCGACGTCCACGTGTAGGACACGTGGGTGGCTCCGTAGCGGCGCACCTCGTCCCAGAACGTCTCCGGATCGTCGGCGCTGGACATCGCGAAGCGCGCGCCGCTGGCCACCGCACCCCCGATGCTCATCAGCAGGGCGGACGAGTGGTGGATGGGCGTGACGCTGAAGATCGTGTCGCCCGAGCGCAGGGCCGCGGCCGACGCGGTGCCCAGGGCCGACAGGGCCCAGCGCCGGTTGGTGATCTGCAGGGCCTTGGTGCCGGCTGTCTCGCCGGTGAACAGGACGAACGCGACGTCACCGGCCCGGTGCGGGTTCGGCCGGTACCACCCGGGCAGCTCGACCTCGTCGGGGTCGATGCGCTCCATGTCGATGGCGCTGGGATTCGCCTCGCGCCACTGTGTCTCTCCACTGCCGAGGGCGCCGCCGCCGCCCAGGACGGCCCAGGCGATGTCGTCCACCTCGCTGATCGGCCGGACGTGCTCGGGGTCGGAAATGATCCAGGTGATGCGCCCGAGGTTCGCTTCGCGGCGGAGCTCGCCGTCCGGACGCAGCAGCACGGCGGTGGCCCCAAGCCGGCTCAGCGCCGTGACGAGCGTGAACGCGCTCGGCCGGGTGTCCATCAGCACGCCCACGCGATCGCCGTGCCGCACGCCGATCTGGATCAGGCCCTTGACCACGTTGTCGACGCGCTTCTTCACGTCGTGCTGGCGGTGCGCGCGGTCGCCGAACAGGAAGGCGATGTCGTCAGGTGCGCGGCGGGCCTGCTCGTCGAGCAGCAAGCCCAGCGAGATGCGCGTCGTCGGATCGAGCTGCTCGATGCGGGCCAGCCGGGGCAGCTGGGCGGGAGCCTCGCGCACCACGCTGCGGGCCGCTCGGGTCGCGCGACGGGCCGAGGTGAGCACCACCCGGCCCACGCCGATGCCGAGTTCGGTGGCCTGGGCAAGTGCCATGGCCGCCGTGCCGGCCCGAATCGGCTTCGGCGCCTCGATGCTGTCGGCCCGGACGATCACGTCGGGCAGCTCCAACTGCCCCTGCCGCCACTTCACCCACTGGGCCACGGCCGGCCAGGTCAGGGTCGACGCGGCCGAGCCCACGACGAGTCCGAAGTGCCCGCCCGGCAGCGTCACCTCGTACACGTCGGCCTTGGGCGCGGCCCGACGGATGGCCCGGACCGAGTCGGGGTGGCCGATCGTGTCCGTCGCGCCCACGAACGTCAGTATCGGGACGTCGATGTCGGCCAGCGTGACGAGCCGGTCGTCGATGACGAAGCCGCCTTCGAGCATGCGGTTGTGGGTGACGAACTGCTCGAGCAGCTCGGCGATGGCCGGCCCCGAGTAGGCCGTCCAGCCCTCGGAGTCGAGGAAGCGCCGTTGCCGCTCGCGGGGCAGCAGCGCGTCGCGGTCGTGCAAGGCGAGCAGGAACTGCATCCGGCCCTGCACGGACTTCGCCGGGCTGAGCATCTTGAATCCCAGCCGCACCATCCAGCTCGGGAGCGCGACCTTGCGCAGCAGTCCGGACTCGACGAGCTCACCGGCGAGGCGGGCCACGACGTCGGGCGCGATCGGGATGGGCAGCGGCGCGGTGGTGTCGACCGGCGAGCCGAACGTGACGAGGGAGTCGATGTCCCGGCCGCGGCGGTAGGCGGCGGCCTGGTACGCGAACATCCCGCCCTGCGAGTACCCGGCGAGGATCACCGGACGGCTGGTCGCCTTCGCCACCCGCTCCACCGCGTCGCTCACGGCGAGGACGTGGTCGGTGAGGTTGCGCTCCAACCCGCCGGGTTCGCGGTCGGGGTGACCGAAGTCGACGACCCAGGGGTCGATGCCGGACGCGTGCAGCGCCGCCACGCCCGACGTCGCCGACGAGACGTCCCACACCTCGGTGGTCATCATCAGCGGCGGGATGAGCAGAACCGGCCTGGCGTCGGCCGGGACGTCGTCGGCGAAGTAGTGCCGCAGGCGGTAGTTGGCCTGCTCCGCCTCGACCGTGAACGGCGACTGCTCCTCGTCGGTCTCCAGGCCCCCGAAGCGGACCACCTCGGCGACGTTGCGGGCGGTGTGGGAGATCCGGCGGGCGTAGCGCGCGGCTGCGGCGGGAGCGCCGACAACGCCACCGGGGCGGGGACGGCGTGCGTTCTCGGGTGCCGCGGTGCCTTCAGGAGTGCTGTCGCCGGGGGTGTTCGCCACGGCTTGAACTGTGGTGCCCTTCGCGCTGCGGTGCAACCTCAGCGGGCGACGGGATCGAACGCCCAGACGTGCGGCGGACGGGCCACGAGCTCTCCGGGCACCTCGCCGACGCCGCGCCCGCTCGGATCGATCACCACGACCCGTCCGTCACCGCTGCGGTAGACGTCGGCGGCGGCATCGGCGTGGGCCAGAACGTGCGCCACGAGATCGTCCAGCCGGTCGTTGGCGGCCCGCGCTTCCCACATGACCGTCGTCATCAGGTCGATCCGCGGTGCGACGGGTGCCGGTCCTCGATCTCGATGTCGGTGCGCAATCTGGCCATACCCGCATCATCCACTTCTGACGTGTATACCCGTGTATTGCGTTCAGACGAGGACGTCGGTGATCGGCAGGGCGGAGTCCGCCGGGAGGTCCAGCGCGGACGGCGCGGCGCCGTGCGCGACCAGCTGGGCGCCGAGCGCGGCCACCATCGCCCCGTTGTCGGTGCACAGGCCGGGGCGCGGCACCCGCAGCCGGAGGCCGGCCGCGTCGCAGCGTTCCTGGGCCAGGGCCCGCAGCCGTGAGTTGGCCGCCACGCCACCGCCGATCACGAGGTGGCCCACGCCCTGTTCGCGCGCGGCTCGTATCGCCTTGGCGGTCAGGACGTCCGCCACCGCCTCCTGGAACGAGGCGGCGACGTCGGCCACCGGCACCGCCTCCCCCGCCCGCTGCCGGGCCTCGACCCACCGGGCCACCGCGGTCTTGAGGCCGGAGAAGGAGAACGCGAAGGGCGGATCGTGCGCGCCCGTCATCCCCCGCGGGAACGCGATCGCCGCGGGATCGCCGTCGCGGGCGAGGCGGTCGATCGGCGGCCCACCGGGGAAGGGCAGCCCGAGCAGCCGGGCCACCTTGTCGTAGGCCTCGCCGGCCGCGTCGTCGACGGTGGCGCCGAGCTCAGTGATCTGCTCACCGCCGATGCGCGGCACGAGCAGCACGGACGAGTGGCCGCCGGACACCAGCAGCGCGACGCAGGGCTCGGCCAGCGGACCGTGTTCCAGCAAGTCCACGGCCACGTGCGCGGAGAGGTGGTTGACGCCGTAGAGCGGCTTGCCGAGCGCAACGGAGTAAGCCTTGGCGGCCGCCACGCCGACGAGCAGCGCACCGGACAGTCCCGGGCCCGCGGTGACAGCCACGGCGTCGACGTCATCGGCGGCCACGCCGGCATCGGACAGCGCACGGGAGATCGTCGGCACCATGGCCTGGAGGTGGGCGCGGCTGGCCACCTCGGGCACCACGCCGCCGAAGCGGGCGTGCTCGTCGACGCTGCTGGCCACCGCGTCGGCCAGGAGTGTGGTGCCGCGGACGATGCCGACGCCGGTTTCGTCGCAGGAGGTCTCGATGCCGAGGACGAGCGGTTCAGAGCTCACGATGCATCACCACCGCGTCGACCCGGCCGGAGTCGTAGTAGCCCGGCCGCATCCCGATCGAGGCAAAGCCTTCGCTCTCGTAGAGAGCACGGGCGGCTTCGTTGTCGACGCGCACCTCGAGGAACACGTCGGCCGCACCACCTGCGCGGGCCGCGTCGAGCAGGGCGGCGATCAGCCGGCGGGCGGTGCCCTGCCGGCGGCCCTCCGGGACGACGCCCACGGTCAGGATCTCCGCTTCGTCGGCCAGCACGCGGACGCCGGCCCAGCCGAGCAGGACGCCGTCGGACCCCTCGGCCGCGACGTAGGTGCGGTGCGCGGTGTCGGCCAGCTCGGCGCGGTAGCTGCTGCGCGTCCACGCCTCGGTGCCGAACATCGCGTGCTCGTGGTGCATCAGCGCGTCGAGGTGGCGGGGCCGCATCGGCACGATGGTCACCGTGGTCACTGCGACACCGCCTTGGGCGGGCCAGGGGCCACGGCGTCCGGCCGGCGCAGGTACAGCGGCGTGAGCGGGTCCGAGGGCGCACCTGAGGTGATCCGGTCGAGCGCCAGGCCGACGAGCGCGATGGGCTCCGGATAGCGCTCGGGGCGCCGCGACAGCTCCGGCCACACCTCGGCGTACAGCTCCGCAGCGGCACCGGCCACCGCGGTGCTGCCGTCCAGCGGGACGTCGGCCGGCTTGCCGACCGCAGGCTCGCCCACCCGCACGCCGTGCTCGTACCGGGCCCAGTAGACCTCGCGACGGCGGGCGTCCGCCACGACGAGCACGGCCTCTTCATCGGCCGCCGCGGCGCCGATCGCGTCGAGCGAGCAGACCCCATAGGCCGGAATCCCCAGCAGGTCGGCCAGGACCGCGGCCGTGACCAGTCCCACCCGCAGCCCGGTGAACGGTCCGGGACCGGTGCCGACCACCACCGCGTCGAGCTCCCGCGACCTGATGCCGGCGTGGCGCAGCACGGCCTCGATCGACGGAGCCAGCAGCTCGCCGTGCCCCCGAGCAGCGATGGTCGCCCGTTCGGCGGCCAGCACGACGTCGCCCGCCACCGTCACGACGCCAGCCGTCACAGCGGGCGAAGAGGTGTCGATCGCCAGCACGAACATGAACGCTCAGCTTAGGTCAGCGATACGTTCGGCCCAGTCGCCGCCGTGCGGACGCAGCGTCGCGGTCCGCTCGTCGGAGTCGTCGGCCCGGTCCAGTGCGACGTCGAGGCGCGCGTCGGCCAACTGCTCGACCTTGCCCGTCCCCCATTCGACGGCGGTCACCGCACTGGCCGCGTCGACGTCCAGGTCGAGGTCGTCGACCTCGTCGAAGGAGCCGAGCCGATAGGCGTCGACGTGGACGAGGTCGAGACTGCCCCCCGGCCCGGCCCGGTGCACCCGGGCGATGACGAACGTCGGCGACACGATCGTGCCCTGCACCCCGAGGCCGGCGCCGATGCCCTGCACGAGGGCCGTCTTGCCCGCACCGAGCGGGCCGCTGAGCACGACCAGGTCGCCGCGACGCAGCACGCCGGCCAGTCGGGCGCCGAACTCGCGGGTGTCGCGGGCCGTCGGCAGCGCGATCGTGCGCGCGGCCAGGCGGTCGCGTTGGTCCGGATCCATGGGCAGCCGCGGTCCGGCCGGGCGGCCCGGGCCGTGCAGCGGACCCAGGGTCATGCGCTGCTCCTCGTCCGGCGCTCGCGCGGCAGCGCCGCGTCCACCAGGTCGGCGAGCGGTTCGTCCACCGCCGCCGGATACTCCATCATCGCCATGTGTCCGGCCCGCGGCACCGTGACCAGGAGGGCGTGCGGCAGGGCGGCCGCGATCGCTGCACTGTGTTCGGGCGGGGTGACGACGTCGTCCTCGCCGCAGACGATCACGACCGGCGAGTCGATGAGGCGGTCGAGCGCGGCCAGCTTGTCGTGGTTCATCAGGGCCGGGTAGAAGTCGGCGACCACGTCCACCGACGTCCGGCCGATCGTGGCGGTGACGAACTCGACCAGGCCGGGGTCGACGTCCGGACCGAAGGACAGCCGCTTCACGAAGACCCACGCGACGTCGGTCATCCGGGCGCGACCGCGCTCGACGACCCCGCTGCCCCGGCGCGCACCGCCCAGCAGCAGGGGGAACAGCGGCCCGCGCAGCTTGGCCAACGCGGCCGGAAAGCCCAGCGTGACGGCGGCCATCTTGCCGGTGGAGGTGTCGGCGAGCAGCACGCCGGCCACCCGCCCGTCCGACCCGAACAGCTCCGGGTGGGCGTCGGCCAGCGCCATGATCGTCATGCCGCCCATGGAGTGGCCGACGAGCACGAGCGGGCCGTCGGGCGCCACAGCTTCGAGAACCGCGTGCAGGTCGGCGCCGAGCTGGTCGATCGTGGCGTGCTCGCGGTCGCTGCGGTCGGAGCGGCCATGGCTGCGCTGGTCGTAGGCGATGAGCCGGACCCGCGGACCGAAGCGCTCGATCAGGGCCCGTTCCTGGCCGACGAAGGTCTCGTGAGTCAGGCAGAACCCGTGCGCGAACACGACGGTGAGCGGCGCATCCAGCGGCCCGACCTGCTCGTAGTACAGCGAAACACCGTCGGACGCCTGGACGAACCCCGAGCGGTCAGCGGGCAGCGGCGCGAACGCGTCCTGCGCGTCCTGGCCACTGCGCCGCTTCTGACCGATGCGGCGGTCGGCGACGAGCACCGCCCCCGCCCCGGCAGCGAGCACGCCGAGGGCGCCCCCGATCAGGCCGTTGCGTTTGGCGCTCATGGTGTGCCGCCGACGTACGTGCGCTGCACCCGCGGCCCGACCCGCGTCACGATCTCGTAGTGGATCGTGCCGACGGCGTCGGCCCAGTCCTGCGCGGTCGGTTCGCCGCGACTACCGGGCCCGAACAGCACCACCTCGTCACCGGCCGACACGGACAGGTCACCGACGTCCACCACGATCTGGTCCATGCAGACCCGGCCGCTGACGGTGAAACGCGAACCGTTGACCCAGACCGGCCCGACGTTGCTCGCCGCCCGGGGCACGCCGTCGGCATACCCCAGCGGGACGAGCACGAGCGTGGTGTCCCGCGCGGTCGTGTACTCGTGCCCGTACGAGACGCCTTCGCCGGCGCGCACCCGCTTCACAAGCGCGGCCGCGGCGCGCAGCGTCATCGCCGGCGTGAGGCCGAAGTCGCCGGCAACCGGCGCGAGCCCGTACACCGCGATGCCCGGTCGGACGAGGTCGAAGTGCGCGTCGGGCCGCGTCAGCGTGGCGGCCGAGTTGGCCAGGTGGCGCAGCTGCGGCTCGACGCCGGCGCGGGCCGCGACATCGAGCGCGGCGCGGAAGGCGGCGATCTGCTTGCCAATGGTCGGGTGGCCGGGCTCGTCGGCGTAGGCGAAGTGGCTCCACACGCCGACGACTATCACCTCACCGGCCGCCTGGGCCTTGGCCGTTGCCGCGACGAGCTCGGGCCAGTCGTCGACGTAGCAACCGTTGCGCGACAACCCGGTGTCGATCTTGAGATGGACGCGTGCGGTGTACCCGCTCTCCCGGACACCCGCCGTCACGGCGTCGAGCTGCCACTGGCTGCTGACCGAGACGTCGATATCGGCGGCGATGGCCCGCCGGACCATCTCGGCCTCCCCCGGCGTCCACAGCCAGGACAGCAGGGGCGCCGTGATGCCGGCGGCGCGGAGGGCGAGCGCCTCATGGACGATCGCCGTCCCGAGCCAGGTGGCCCCGCCGGCCAGCGCCGCGCGGGCGGCCGGGACCAGCCCGTGCCCGTAGCCGTCGGCCTTCACCACGGCCATCACCTCGGCCGCCGTGCCGGCGGCCATCGACGCAACGTTGTCCCGGATTGCGGACAGATCGATGACGGCCTCGGTTCTCAGCACCCGGTCAGTCTCCCAAACCGGCTGGGCATGGTTACCCGTGGCCGAGCCGGAGCGCAGGAGTCACCGTCAGCTCCGACGTAGCACCGCGATGAGTCTGGCCATCGCGAAGCCGGCGCGTGACCGCCTGTGGGCGACCTCGACGGTCAGCCGGCGGAGATCGTCCGGAGGGCGGTGCGCACTGCGTGCAGGACGTCCACCGAGGAGGGCGGACCGTCGGCAGCGGCGAGCTGGCCGGCCACGCCGTGCACGTACGCGCCGGTTGCGGCCGCCAGCGGGGCGTCCAGACCTGACGCCAGTAGAGATCCGACCAACCCGCTCAGGACGTCGCCGCTGCCTGCGGTGGCCAGCCACGGCGTGCCCGTCGGGTTGATGTACGCGGTGCCGTCAGGTGCGGCCACGACGGTGGCGTTGCCCTTGAGCAGTACCGTCGCGCCGAGATCCTGCGCGGCCGAGCGGGCCGACGCGACGCGGTCGGCGGACGGTCCTTCGGCGATGCGCGCGAACTCGCGGTCATGGGGCGTGAGCACAGTCGGCGCCGAGCGGCGGCGCACGAGTTCCGGCGAGTCGCCCACCAGGGTGATCCCGTCGGCGTCGATGATCACCGGCACGTCCGTGCTCAGCACGTCGGCGAGCAGGGCTCGAGCGGCATCGTCGGTGCCGATGCCCGGTCCGAGCACCCAGGCCTGCACCCGCAGCTCGCTCGGCATCGCTCCTTCGTGGACGACGACCTCGGGGTAGCGGGCCCGGATCGCCTCGGCCGCGGTACCGGCGTAACGCACCATGCCCGCTCCGCCGTTGATCGCAGCGCCGGTGGCGAGGACGCCCGCGCCCGGATACTCGGCCGAGCCGGCAACGAGGCCGATCACCCCGCGGGTGTACTTGTCGTCCGCGCCGCCGGGCGTGGGTAGCAGGGCGGCCACATCGGCGGCCTCCAGGACGTGCGTGCTCGCAACCGGCAGCGTGGTGTCGAGGCCGATGTCGACGAGACGTACCTCGCCGGCCCGCTCGGCTCCGTCGCCCACGACGAGCCCGGGTTTCAGCGCCCCGAACGTGACCGTGACGTCGGCATATACGGTGGCCTCGCCCGCCTCGCCGGTGTCCGCGTCCACTCCGGACGGGATGTCGACGGCGACCGTGAGCGTGTCGCGGGCGGCCGCGGCCAGCCCCACGGCGGCATCGCGCAGACCGCCGTGTCCGCCGATTCCCACGATGCCGTCCAGCACCAGATCGGCACCGGCGACCAGCGCGGGATCGGGCTCGGCCACGCGGCCGCCGGCCTGTTCGAGGACGGTCCGACCGCCGGCGTGCGCACGGTCCGGATCGAGCAGCAGCGCAGTCACGCGGGCGCCGCGCCGGGCCAGGTAGGCCCCGGCGTAGAGCGCGTCGCCGCCGTTGTTGCCGGCGCCGACCAGGAGTACCACGTGCGCCCCGTAGACCCGACCGAGCAGGGCCGCGCACTCCACCGACAAACCGTGCGCCGCGCGGGCCATCAGGGCGCCCGCCGGCCGCCCGGCCATCAGGGCTTCCTCGGCCGCCCGGATCTGCTCGACGGTGTACACACCGCGCATCGCGCCGCTCCCTCTCGTCAACCCATGACCTAGGACTCGGCGATCACCGTCGCCGCCGCGATCCCGCCGTCGTGCGACAGCGACACGTGCCAGTGCGCGACCCCGAGCGAATCGGCCCGAGCCGCAACCGTGCCGCGCACCAACAGCGACGGACGGCCCACGTCGTCGACCAGCACTTCCGCGTCGGTCCAGAGCATTCCGCCGCCGGCACCGAGCGCCTTCGCCAGCGCCTCCTTCGCCGCGAAGCGAGCGGCGAGCGACTCGGCCGAGCGCGCCTCGCCGGATGCGGACACCCGTTCGCCCGCGGTGAAGAGCCGGTCGGCCAGGGAGGGGGTCCGGGCCAGCGCCTCAGCGAAACGTGCCACCGGCACGACGTCGATGCCGATCCCGACGATGCTCACCCTCAGGCCGTGGGCGAGCCCGCCCGCGCCGGCTCGCCGGGCTCCGGTGCGTAGTCGGACAGGTGACCGGGGAAGGCCGACTTGCCGGGGTTCAGGTACGCGAAGGCGTTGTTGACGGCGGTGGCGACCTCTCCGAAGCCGGTGGCGATCAGCTTGACCTTGCCGTCGTAGTCGACGATGTCGCCGGCCGCGTAGATGCCGGGAACCGTCGTGGCGCCCTTCGTGTCCACCATGATCTGCCGCTTCTGGATGTCGATGCCCCACTCCATCAGCGGACCGAGGTTGGCGGTGAAGCCGAGCGCGGCGATCAGCTTGTCGCACGGCAGTGTCGTCGGATCGTCGGAGCCCTTCACCGTGATGTCCACCTCGGTGACGTCGGGGTCGCCGCGAACACCCGACACCTGGGCGTCGGTGATCATCGAGACCGACGACGCCTTGAGCAGCTCCACCGAATGCTGGTGCGCGCGGAACTCACCGCGCCGGTGCACCACGGTGACCGACTTGCCGATCGGCTCGAGCATGAGCGCCCAGTCGAGCGCCGAGTCGCCGCCGCCGACCACGATGATGTCCTGGTTCTCGTACGCCGTCGGGTCGGGGACGAAGTGGACGAGCCCGCGGCCGAGATACTCACCGCCGGTGGGCAGTGGCCGGGGGGTGAACGTGCCGATGCCGCCGGTGATCACGATGGCGCGGCACTCGATGCGGTGCCCCGTAGAGGTCGTCACCGCGAAGCCGCCGTCGCCGCGCTCGAGGCCAACGGCCTGGTGGCCGAGCATGTAGTGGGGCGTGAACGGAGCGGCCTGCGCGAGCAACTGCTCGACGAGTTCGCGGCCCTTGATCGCGGGAAATCCGGCGACGTCGAAGATCGCCTTCTCCGGATACATCGCGGTGATCTGGCCGCCGGGTTCTTCGAGTGAATCGAGGACGGCCGTGGACATCATCCGCACCCCGGCGTAATAGGCGCCGAACAGGCCCACCGGGCCGGCGCCCACGATTAGCAGGTCGACCGACTTAGCAGAGGGCTGGCTCACAGTTATGCAGACTACCGAGCCCGGGTCTGACCTACTCGACGGTGACCGACTTGGCGAGGTTGCGGGGCTTGTCGACGTCGCAGCCGCGGGCCTGGGCGATCTCGGCCGCGAGCACCTGTAACGGCACGGTTGTGACGAACGGCGAGAGCAACGTGGGCACGGAGGGCACCGCGATGAAATGTGCGGCCAGGTTCCGGGCCGCCGAATCGTCGGCCTCGCTGATGACGATCGTCCGCGCCCCCCGCGCCTTGATCTCGGCGACGTTGGACAGCATCTTCTGGTGCAGGAGCGGACGTCCGGTGGGCGAGGGCATGACAACGACGACCGGCAGGCCCTCTTCGATCAGTGCGATCGGCCCGTGCTTCAGCTCGCCGGCCGGGAAACCCTCGGCGTGCATGTATGCGAGTTCCTTGAGCTTCAGCGCTCCCTCGAGCGCCACGGGGTAGCCGACGTGCCGGCCGAGGAACAGGATCGTCTTCGACTGAGCGATCTCGCGGGCGAGCGCTCGCACCGGCTCGACGACCGTCAGCACCTCGGCGATGGCATCGGGCACGGAGCACAGGTCGTCGAACTCGCGGATGATCTCATCGCCGTACTTCGTGCCACGGGCCTGGGCCAGCGCCAGGCCCAGCAGCTCGACCGCGGCGACCTGCGCCAGGAACGTCTTCGTCGCCGCGACCCCGATCTCCGGGCCGGCGTGGGTGTAGATCACGGCGTCGGACTCGCGCGGGATCTGCGCGCCGTTGGTGTTGCAGATGGCCAGCACCTTGGCGCGCTGGTCGCGGGCGTGCCGCACGGCCTCGAGGGTGTCGGCGGTCTCGCCGGACTGGCTGATCGCGACGACGAGCGTCTGCCGGTCGAGCACGGGGTCGCGGTAGCGGAACTCGGAGGCCATCTCGACCTCGACGGGCACCCGCGTCCAGTGCTCGATCGCCTGCTTGCCGATCATCCCGGCGTGATACGCGGTGCCGCAGGCCACGATGAAGACCTTGTCGATGTCGCGCAGCTCCTGCTGGTCGAAGCGCTGCTCGTCGAGCACGATCTGCCCGCTGACCAGGTGACCGAGCAACGTGTCGCGCACCGCCGCGGGCTGCTCCTGGATCTCCTTGAGCATGAAGTACTCGTAGCCGCCCTTCTCGGCGGCGGTGAGATCCCAATCGATGTGGAACGGCGTGCCCTCGGCCGGCTTGCCGTCGAAGTCGGTGATGACGTAGCCGTCGCGCCGGATCTCGACGATCTGGTTCTGCCCGAGCTCGACCGCCTCCCGGGTGAACTCGATGAAGGCCGCCACGTCACTGCCGAGGAATGTCTCGCCGTCGCCTACGCCGAGCACCAGGGGCGAATTGCGCCGCGCGGCCACCACGACGTCGGGCTCCTGCGCGTCGAGCAGCACCAGCGTGAACGCGCCTTGCAGCCGGCGGCAGACGGCCCGCAGCGCATCCGCGAGCGAACCGCCCTGCGCCTCCAACTGGGCCGCGACGAGATGCGCGACCGTCTCGGTGTCCGTCTCGCTGACCAGTTCGACACCGTCGCGCTCGAGTTCGGCCCGCAGCGCGCCGAAGTTCTCGATGATGCCGTTGTGGATGACCGCGACCCGGCCGCTCGCATCGGTGTGCGGATGGGCGTTTCGATCGTTGGGCGCGCCGTGGGTCGCCCAGCGGGTGTGCCCCATCGCGGTGCTTCCGGTGATCGAGCGGGTGGCGAGTTCCTTGTCGAGGTTCTCGATCCGCCCGGCCTTCTTGGCAACCTGCAATCCGTCCGCACCGATGACGGCGACCCCGGAGGAGTCGTAGCCGCGGTACTCGAGGCGGCGTAGGCCCTCGACGACGACGTCGAGGGCGCGTCTAGGACCGACATAGCCGACGATGCCACACATGGCGCTCAGCCTAACTGCGCGGTCACGGTGAGGCGGTCGGCGACGGCGTGCCGGTGCCGGTCGGGGTCGCGGCGGTACTACTCGGCGTGGCCGGGACGGACGTGGTGCGCGTCGGCGTGGTGGTCGTGGTGACCGGTGCCGCGGTCTCGGTCACGGTGGGCGTGGTGGCCACTACCGACGGCGTGACGGTCTGCGTCACCGTCGATGTGCTCGGCGGGGTGGCCGGCGTGGACTCGGACTTGGACTTGGACTTGGTGGTGGTGGTGGCCGGGCTGGTGGCGCCGAACAACGTGGTGCCGGAGCCGGTGTCGCCGCGCAGCAGGTCGCTGATCGGACGGCCGGCCACGACCTCGACGCTGGTGACGACCGCGAGCACGGTGGCGAACACGGCCGCTGCTCCCAGAACGAGGCGGCGCCACGGCGGCGCCGGCTTGGGCTTGCGTCGGCCGGGTCGCGTCGGCCGCGGCCGGGAGGCGGGAGAGGCGGCCGGCCGCGCAGGTACGGATTCGGCGAGCCGCGGGACCGTCGGCCCGGTAGGACTCCCGGCGCGCGGACCGAACCGGACCGCGACCGGCACGACCTCGCGCACCCGCTCGCCGGTGCTGCGCAGCGAATGGCTGTACACGGCGTTGCCGATCACGGTGAGCACGCTCGCGACGGCAGCTCCGATCACCGTGCCGCTGACCCCGAGGTAGGAGGCGGCGATGGTCGCCGTGATCGCCGCGAGGGCCGACGCGATCAACTGGGTCGCCGAGATCTCCAGCCGCGGGCGGCGGCGCGCTTGTGAAGCGGCCGGCCGTTGCTCGGCGTCTGTGCGGTGATCCCGGATCGTCATAGGCGCCCCAGTGTGACGGCTGTGGAAGCGCTTACAACACCGTGGCTCACACCTCTCTAAGAACGCCTAGCGGGGATGTGACGCGGCTCTCGCGGCAACCACGCGTGCACGCCGTGGCTTAGCGTGCAACGCATGCCTCTCTCGACCGATGATCGTCACGCCTGGGAGCGGCCCGGGGCCCACGAGGTGTCGCCGGGCGTCCATCGCATCCCGCTCCCCCTGCCCGGCGACCACCTCAAGGCCGTCAACGTCTACGCGATCGCCGACGGAGACCAGGTAGTGCTCATCGACGCGGGCTGGGCGCTGGACGAGTCGGAGGAGTTGCTGGCCACCGGGCTGCGCAGCATCGGGTACGAGCTCGGCGACGTCCGCGAGTTCCTGGTGACGCACCTGCACCGCGACCACTACACGCAGGCCGTCGCGCTGCGCCGCAACCACGGTGGAGTCGTGTCCGTGGGTGAAGGGGAGCGGGCCTGCCTCGAGCTGCTGCACACCGTCGAGGTGCATCCCGACGTCGCCCGCCTGTACGAGGCCGGCGCGCTCGATCTCTCGAACATGCTCGCCGAATGGCGCGGGGAACGGGACCTGCTCAACTGGGAGGATCCCGACCGCTGGCTCACCGACGGCATCGACGTGGAACTGCAGACCCGCACCCTGCGCGTGATCAGCACCCCGGGCCACACCCGCGGGCACGTCGTCTTCCACGATCCCGGGCACGGCGCGCTGTTCGCGGGTGATCACGTACTGCCGCACATCACCCCGTCGATCGGCGTGGAGCTCAACCGGCCGCCGTCGCCGCTGCGCGACTATCTGACGTCCTTGGAGCTGATCCGCGCCCTGCCCGATGCCCGGCTGCTGCCGGCCCACGGGCCGGTCACGGTCTCGGTGCACGACCGGATCGACGAACTGCTGGCCCACCACGAGGAGCGACTCACCGACACCGCGGCGGCAGTCGAGAAGGGTGCGAGCACGGCCTTCGAGACGGCGCGGATCCTGACCTGGACCCGCCGGCGGCGGGCGTTCGACGATCTCGACATGTTCAACCAGATCCTGGCGATCCACGAGACGATGGCCCACCTGGTGGTGCTCGTCGAGCGGGGCTGGCTGACCAGTACGACGACCGCCGGCATCACGCACTTCGCTCGCGCCTGACCCCCCGGGCGCTACGTTCCTCTACGTCGTTTCGAGGAGGCAGCGTGTCAGAGGAATTCGACTACGTGATCGTCGGGGCCGGATCCGCGGGCTGCGTGCTCGCCAATCGGCTCAGCTCGGACCCGGCGGTGCGGGTGGCGCTGGTGGAGGCGGGACCGCGGGACCGCAAGCTCGAGATCAAGCTCCCGGCCGCCTTCCCGAAGCTGTTCCACACCAAGTACGACTGGGACCTGTTCACCACGTCCCAACCCGAGCTCAAGGCGCGGGAGCTGTACTGGCCGCGCGGCAAGACCCTGGGCGGCTCGTCCTCGCTCAACGCGCAGATGTGGGTGCGAGGTGCACGGGCCGACTACGACGGCTGGGGTGCCGCCGCGCCGGGCTGGTCCTTCGACGAAGTGATGCCGTACTTCCGCCGCTCGGAGAATCGCGTCGGCTCCAACACCGACGACGTGTACGGCACCAGTGGGCCGCTCTACATCGAGGAGTTGCGGGACCCGAACCCGCTGCGGGCGGCCTTCTTCGAAGCCTGCGCCGAAGCCGGTTTCGTCCGCCTCGCCGAGCTCAACGATCCGGGCATCGACGGATACGCGCCGACCCCGGTCACGCAACATCGCGGCCGGCGCTGGAGCGCCGCCGACGGCTACCTGCGTCCGGCTCTCAAGCGCCCCAACCTACAACTGTTCGTCGAAACGCTCACGCGACGGATCACGGTCGTCGACGGCCGGGCCACCGGGGTGGAGATCCGCTCGGCGAAGGGCGGCAACCAGACGCTGAGCGCCCGCCGCGAGGTGCTGCTCAGCGCCGGGGCCGTCCACTCGCCGCACCTCTTGCAGATCTCGGGCATCGGCGACCCCGACGGGCTGAGCGCAGCCGGCATCCCGACGGTGGTGCCGATCCCCGGCGTCGGGAAGGGGCTGCAGGATCACCTGTCCGTCCCGGTCATCATGTTCACCCGCGATGCCGCCACGCTCGTCGACGCCGAGAAGCCGGTCAACCTGCTGAAGTTCCTGACGCAGCGCCGCGGCATGCTCACGTCCAACGTTGGTGAAGGAGTGGCGTTCGGACGCTCGGAGCCCGGTCTCGAACACCCGGATCTCGAGTACGTCTTCGCGCCGGTGCCGTTCATCGATCACGGCCAGGCCGACCCGCCCGGGCACGGGATCACGATCGGTGTCGTGCTGCTGCAGCCGGAGTCGGTGGGCACCGTGACCGCCCGCTCGGCCGACCCGGCCGTCGCCCCCGTCATCGACGCCGGCTACCTCACCGCGCCCAACGACCTCAAGCGGCTCGTCGCTGGTGTGGAGCAGTCGCAGCGGCTGTTCGGGACGAACGCGCTGCGCGGGTTGGTGACCGACAAGATGCTGCCCAACCCGGACCAGACCAATCTCGCCGAGTACGTCCGCGCCACCGCCGAGACCCTCTACCACCCGACCGGCACCTGCCGGATGGGCAGCGACGACGCCGCCGTCGTCGACGCGAACCTCGCCGTACACGGCGTTGCCGCCCTGCGGGTGGTCGACGCGTCGGTGATGCCGCAGATCATCCGTGGGCACACGCACGCGCCCACGGTCATGATCGCCGAGCGCGCGGCCGACCTGATCCGTCAGGCGAACTGACCCGCGCGATCCACGCTGATAGTGGTCCATCAGCGTGGAAAGTAGGTTGTGCCGACGCGACGCCGCCGAAATCAGGCGCCGGAAACGACCTTGGCGAGCCGGTCGGCGACGGCGTCGGCGTGGTCCTGCGTCGACGCCTCAACCATCACCCGGACGAGCTGTTCGGTGCCCGACGGGCGGAGGAGAACGCGGCCGGTGTCACCGAGTTCGGCTTCGGCCGCGTCTACCGCATCGGCAACCGCAGGAGATGAGGCGATCGCATCGCGATTGGCCACTCGCACGTTGATCAGGGTCTGCGGCAGCCGTTGCACGACGCCGGCCAGATCCGCCAGGGACGCGCCGGTCGTAGCCATCCGCGCCATCACGTGCAGTGCCGTCAGCAGCCCGTCGCCGGTCGTCGCCGCAGCGGTGAACACGATGTGCCCGCTCTGCTCGCCGCCGAGGCTGAGGTCCTTGGCCCGCAGCGCTTCCAGCACGTACCGGTCGCCGACCGCGGTTGTCAGCACCGCGATGCCGGCCGCGCGCATTGCGTGATGGAACCCCAGATTGCTCATCACCGTCGCCACGACCGTGTTGTCCTTCAGCGTCCCGGCGTCGCGCATGGCCACCGCGCAGATCGCGAGCAACTGGTCACCGTCGACGACGGTGCCGGACGCATCCACGGCCAGACATCGGTCCGCGTCGCCGTCGTGGGCGATGCCCAGATCGGCTCCGGTGCGTCGCACGGCCTCGACGAGTCCCTCGAGATGCGTCGAACCGACCCCGTCGTTGATGTTCAGCCCATCGGGCTCGGCCGCGATCGTGGTGACCTGGGCGCCGGCGCCGCGGTAGATCTCAGGAGCGACCCACCACGCCGCGCCATTGGCGCAATCGACCACGACGTGCAGGCCGTCGAGGCGGGTCGGCTGGGCGCCGAGCAGGTGCGCTCCGTACCGCTCGACGGCGTCGTCGGCCGCGCGCAGCCGGCCGATCAGGGCACCGGTGGGGCGAGTGCCCGGCCCGCGAGCCACCGCCGCCTCGATCTCGGTCTCGATGTCGTCGGGCAGCTTGTGCCCGCCGCCGCCGAAGAGCTTGACCCCGTTGTCGGGCATCGGGTTGTGCGACGCCGACAGGACGACGCCCAGGTCGGCGCCGTAGGACGCGGTCAGGAAGGCGACGGCCGGCGTGGGCAGCACACCGACCAGACGGATATCCGCACCGGCCGAGGCCAGCCCAGCGACGACGGCAGCCTCGAGCATCTCACCGCTCGCGCGCGGGTCCCGACCAACCACCGCTACCGGGCGATGCGAGGCATCGTGCGCGACGAGCACCCGGGCCGCGGCGCCGGCCACGGCCATCGCAAGCTCAGGAGTGAGCTCAGCGTTGGCCAGGCCGCGAACGCCATCCGTGCCGAAGAGCGAACCCACAGTGGGATTAGCGCTTGGAGTACTGCGGTGCCTTGCGAGCCTTCTTCAGCCCGTACTTCTTGCGCTCCTTGACCCGCGGATCACGGGTGAGGAAGCCGGCCTTCTTCAGCGCGGGCCGGTCGTCGGGCTCGATGTTGATGAGCGCGCGCGAGATGGCCAGCCGCAGCGCACCGGCCTGGCCGGTGATGCCGCCGCCGACGAGGGAGGCGATGACGTCGTACTCGCCGTCCTTCTCCAGCGTCACGAACGGCTCGCGGATGAGCTGCTGGTGGACCTTGTTGGGGAAATAGCCCTCGAGCGTGCGGCCATTGAGCTTGAACTGGCCGGAACCGCCCGGGATGAGGCGACAGCGCACGACGGCCTCTTTACGGCGGCCGACGACGGGGGCGTTGGGATTGGCACTCACTGGCTTACCTGCTTGATCTCGAACGGCTGCGGCTTCTGCGCCGCGTGCGGGTGGTCGGGGCCGGCGTAGACCTTCAGCTTCTTCAGCTGGGCCCGGCCGAGGGTGTTCTTCGGGAGCATGCCGCGCACGGCCAGCTCGATGACGCGCTCGGGCTTGGTCTCGAGCAGCTCGCCGACGGTCCGCTTGGACAGCCCGCCCGGGTAGCCGGAGTGGCGGTAACGGAATTCGTTGAGCTTGGCGCCGGTGAGGGCGACCTTCGACGCATTGACGACGACGACGAAGTCACCGACGTCGACGTGCAGCGCGAACTGCGGCTTGTGCTTGCCGCGGAGGAGTTTGGCGGCCTGGCTGGCCAGGCGGCCGAGTACGACATCGTTCGCGTCGATCACGTGCCAATGACGCTCGATCTCGCCCGGCTTGGGGTTGTACGTGGACACTGTTCAGCTCTCTCATTCGGTCTTCACGCGGATGCGCCCCCACGGTCACCACCTGGAACGGCGTGTACCCCGGGGCATGGCCGGTACGTACGGACTGTGCGTACTGAGAAACAGACCGCACGCCAACAGGCGACTCTACCGGCCGTGGTCAGGGGCAGCCAAATCCGCTCGCCTCGGTCCGCCCGTCCCGGGGCTCGAACGTTTACCCTGAGCACGGTGAGCAGCCGGAAGATCCGCGGGGAGGCGCTGCTCGGTCGCGTGACCTCGCTGCTCGGCCGCGACGACGCGCTGCTTCAGCGTAAGGGGTGGGTGCCGTTCGCCTGCGCCATCCTCACCGTCATGTTCGTCGCCGCCGCGAGCCTCACCTGGAACACGTCGCCCTACTGGGGTCGCAACAACACCCGCGCGCAGGTCCACCCCGCGGCGCGCAACGTCGGCGCCGTCCCGGTGGCGGGCGGCGCAGTGGTGGTGGCCCTGCTCTCGCCGAACCGGATCGAGATCCCCAAGCTCAAGGCGCAGGCACCGATCGTTGCGGTAAGCACGACGCCGAACGGCGAGCTCGACGTGCCGCCGAACCCGAAGGTCGTCGGCTGGTGGAGCCCAGGCGCGAAGCCCGGGGCGCGCACCGGAACAGCGATCCTCGCCGGCCACATCAACTATGCGGGGGTCGACGGCACGCTGGCCAAGATCGGCTCGCTGAATCCGGGTGATCAGGTCTACGTGTTCGGCAAGGACAAGGGCAAGAAGACCGAGATCAAGTTCCGGATCACCGGGGTGCGGACCTATCACAAGACCCGGTTGCCCTATAAAGAGATCTTCGACCAGAAGAGCATCGGACGGATTGCGATCGTCACGTGTGGCGGTCCGTTCGACGCCTCGACCGGCAACTACCTCGACAACATCGTCGCGTTCGGCGTGCCGATCGCCGGCGCGTCAGCCTGAGTCGGCGGTCATCTCGGCCGCGCCACCCGGGCCTCGTCGAAGACGGGCTTGCTGGACTCGTAGACCCGCCCGTCCGCACCGAAGATCAGGAAGCGGTCGAACGAACGCGCGAACCAACGGTCGTGGGTGACAGCCAGCACGGTCCCCTCGAAGGACTCCAACCCCTCCTCGAGCGCCTCCGCGCTCAACACATCGAGGTTGTCGGTCGGCTCGTCGAGAAGCAGCAACGTCGCACCGGACAGCTCGAGCAGCAGGATCTGGAAGCGCGCCTGCTGGCCCCCTGACAGCGACCCGAACGTCTGATCGCCCTGGTGATTGAGGCCGTAGCGGCGCAGGGCCCCCATGGCCCGCCCGCGGTCGACGCCGCGCCGGTCGTCCGAACCGGCCCAGAGCAGCTCGACCGGCGTGCGGTCACGCCAATCGGGATGCGCATGCGTCTGGGCGAAAAATCCTGGGACCACCCGCGCACCCAGGCGCCAGGAACCGGTGTGCGCCACCGGGTCGCCGACCAGAAGCCGCAGGAAGTGAGACTTACCGGCGCCGTTGGCGCCCAGTACCCCCACCCGCTCGCCGTAGTAGATCTCGACGTCGAAGGGCTGCATCAAACCGGACAGCTCGAGCTCTTCGGCCATGATCGCCCGCACGCCGGTGCGTCCGCCGCGCAGCCGCATCGTGACGCGCTGGTCCTCGGGCTTGTCCGGCGGCGGTCCCTCGGCTTCGTACCGCTCCAATCGTCGCGTCATGACGCGGTACTTCTGGGCCATCACCTCGCTGACCTTCGCCTGCTGGCTGAGCGAGCGGACGAGCTCCTTGAGCCGGGCGTGCTCCTCGTCCCAGCGGCGGCGCAGCTCGGCCATCCGTTCGTGCCGGTGCGTGCGGGCCTCGTGGTACGAGGCGAACCCGCCGCCGTTCACCCAGGTGGTGCCGCTCTCCACGGTGATCACGCGATCGGCGACCGTGGCGAGCAATTCCCGGTCGTGGCTGACGAACAAAATGGTCTTCGGCGTCTCACGCAGGCGCTGCTCGAGCCACCGCTTGCCGGGCACGTCGAGGTAGTTGTCCGGCTCGTCCAGCAGCA
>JAOPVG010000421.1 GCA_025966255.1 Jatrophihabitans sp. | reverse complement strand
TTCTTCGCCACAGGCGAGCTGCTCGGCGCCTACGGCCTGGCCGATGCCGAGGCCGCCAAGGTGGTGCGGGTCCGTGATGGCGCCACAGCAGTCACCGACGGCCCGTACCTCGAGGCCAAGGAGTACCTCGCGAGTTACTACTTGCTCGACTGCGAGGACGAGAAGCGGGCGCTGCAGATCGCCGCGAAGATGCCGTTCGCGTCCTTCCGGGGGGTCGAGGTCTGGCCGGTGCTGCACGAGGGTGCACTCGACGCATGACGTCCGATGCCGGTCTCGAGGACCTGCTGCGTCAACTGACGCCGCAGGTCCTCGGTTCGCTCGCGCGTCGGTACGGCTCGTTCGACCTGTGCGAGGACGCGGTGCAGGAGGCCCTGCTCGCTGCTGCGACGCAGTGGCCGGTCGAGGGGGTGCCGGACAACCCGCGCGGCTGGCTGCTCACCGTGGCCGGCCGCCGATTCACTGATCAGATCCGCAGTGAATCGGCTCGTCGTAGACGGGAGGAATCGGCTGACGTCGCGCTGGTCGCCCCAGCGGCCGACGAGGAGCAGGTGCTCGACCGCGACGACAGCCTGACGCTGCTTTTCCTCTGCTGTCACCCCGCGCTCACGGCGCCGTCTCAGATCGCGCTCACGTTGCGCAGCGTCGGCGGCCTCACCACCGCCGAGATCGCCGGCGCCTTCCTCGTTCCGGAAGCCACCATGGCGCAGCGGATCAGCCGCGCGAAGAAGACGCTGCACGATGCCGGTGCGCGGTTTGCGATGCCGTCCGCGGACGAGCAGCCGCAGCGGCTCGCGGCCGTGCTCCACGTCCTCTATTTGATCTTCAACGAGGGTTACACCGCGACGACCGGCGCCGAACTCGTCCGCACCGATCTCACCGCCGAGGCGATGCGGCTTACCCGGGAACTGCGCCGGCTACTGCCCGAGGACGGCGAGGTGGCGGGCCTCCTCGCCCTGCAGATGTTCACCGAGGCCCGCCGGCCGGCGCGGGTGGCGGCCGACGGATCACTCGTGCCGCTGGCCGAGCAGGACCGCTCGACCTGGGACGGCGCCCTCATCGAGCAGGGCGTCGCGCTGATCAGCAAAGCCTTGACGACCACGGAACTCGGCCCGTACCAATTGCAGGCGGCCATCGCCGCCGTCCACACCGAGGCACAGGACGACGCGTCGACCGACTGGGCCCAGGTCCTCGGCCTCTATGCCCTGCTGGAGTCGATCGCGCCGAATCCGATGGTCACGTTGAATCGCGCCGTAGCGCTGGCGATGGTGCGCGGGCCGCAGGCGGGCCTAAAGCTGCTGGAGAGCCTGGATGCCGACGAGCGGGTCGCGCGGCACCACCGGCTGCCGGCCGTGCGGGCCCATCTGCTCGAGATGGACGGAGACATGGAGGCGGCTCGCTCGTCCTATCTCGCCGCGGCCCGACGGACGACGAGCCTGCAGGAAAAGCGGTACCTGGAGATGAAAGCGGCGAGAATGTCCGACGCGCGCGGCACCATGGGCGGATGACCACGGCTCTCGACCTGCGCGCCGCCGCCCAAGACCACCTCACCCGCCTGGCGGGCCCGCAGGCCCGGCTGCGCGACGACCAATGGAGCGCGATCGAAGCCCTGGTCTCGGCCCGGCGCAAGGTCGTCGTGATCCAGCGGACGGGCTGGGGCAAGTCGGCGGTGTACTGGATCGCCGCCGGGCTGCGGCGTGCGCAGGGCTTCGGCCCGACACTCGTCATCTCCCCGCTGCTCGCGCTGATGCGCGACCAGGTCGCGGCGGCCGAGCGGTCCGGCCTGCGCGCTGTCACGCTCAACAGCGCCAATCTCGACGACTGGCCGGCGATCGAGGCCCAGATCGCCGCGGACGACGTCGACGTACTGCTGATCTCGCCGGAGCGGCTGAACTCCTTCGGTTTCCGCAGCCGGGTGTTGCCGCACCTCTCGCCGCGCATCGGCATGCTGGTCGTCGACGAGGCCCACTGCGTCTCCGACTGGGGGTCGGACTTCCGCGCCGACTACCGCCGGATCAAGGACGTCCTGGCCGCGCTCCCCGCCGAGACGCCGGTGCTGGCGACCACCGCCACGGCGAACGACCGCGTCACGGCCGACGTCGCGGCCCAGCTCGGCACCGACACGCTGACTCTGCGGGGTTCGCTGGATCGTGAGAGCCTGGCGCTGTCGGTGATTCCCACGCCGGACGTGCCGACGGCCTACGCCTGGATCGCCGACGCGCTCGCCGGCTCGGATCTCCCCGGCTCCGGACTGATCTACACGCTGACCGTGGCCGGCACCGAACAGCTCGCCTCGTTCCTCGCCGAGCGCGGGCACGACGTCGCGGCCTACTCGTCGGCGACCCCGACTGAGGCGCGGGCGTCGATCGAGCGACGGTTGCTCGCCCACGAGCTGCGGGCGGTGGTGGCGACGTCGAGTCTCGGGATGGGCCTCGACCACCCCACCCTCGGCTTCGTGGTCAATCTGGGCGCTCCGCCGTCGCCGATCTCCTACTACCAGCAGGTGGGGCGGGCCGGCCGCGCGCTCGACACCGCCCAGGCGGTGCTGCTGCCGACGGCGGCCGACCAGAAGATCTGGGCCTACTTCGACTCGACGAGCTTCCCGGCCGAAGACCGCGTCCGCCGGGTCCTCGAGGTTCTGGCTGACGGCCCGCTCAGCCTGCCCCGTATCGAGGCCGACTCCGGCCTGCGTCGCGGGCGGCTGGAGACGCTGCTCAAGGTGCTCGACGTCGAGGGTGCTGTGGAGCGGGTGGACGGCGGCTGGACGGCCACCGGGCGCGAATGGATCTACGACGCGCCGCGCTACGCCGCCATCGCGGCCGCGCGCCGACGCGAACAGGGCTCGATGCTCGCCTATGAACGCGCCGAGACGTGCCTCATGCAGCAGTTGCGGCACGAGCTCGACGACACCTCCGGCAGCGCATGTGGGCGGTGCGCCGTGTGCACCGGACAACTGCCCGCACCGGGCTCGGCGCCGTCGCTCGAATCGGTGCGGGCCGCGGTCCAGCACCTGCGGTCCCAGACGAACGTGCTCGAGCCCCGCAAGATGTGGCCGTCCGGGGCGGCGCGGCGCGGCAAGATCGCCGAGTCGGCTCGCAGCGAGGTCGGCCGGGTCCTCGCCGTCGCTGAAGACCCGGCCTGGCTGTCCGAGATCACGACAGCCTTCGAGGCCGACGAACCGATGTCCGGCGACCTGTTCGACGGACTGGTCGCGACGCTCTCGCGATGGGGATGGCCGGCCGGTCGACCGACCTGGGTCACGTGGGTGCCGTCCCGCACGCGGCCCACGATGCTGGCCGATGCCGCACGACGCCTCGCCGACCTCGGTCGGATGGACGTCGCATCGCCGTTGGTGGCCGACGGACCCGGCTTCCAACGCGACGCGGCGACGAATGTCGAGTCGGCCACGCGCGCGCTGCAGCGCCTGTCGATCGGCGGCGCGGTGCCGAGCGGACCCGTGCTCCTGCTCGACGACACCACGCGAAGCGGGTTCACGCTCACCGTCGCCGCGGCCTTGTTGCGCGAGGCCGGCGCAGGTCCGGTCTATCCGCTCGCCCTGCACAAGACGTTCTGACCAGCACGCCGTCTCCCGGCGACGCCGGGCGCGTTCCACCCCCGATCAGCACGGGTATCAGTCTTGTACTCCGTCGAACAGGTGAGGGCATGTCGGTCATCGAGCGAATCGATAGGTTCCAGCGCAGCCACCCGCGCGCCGGCCTGCCTGTGGCCGTGCTCTACAAGTTCCTCGACGACCAGGGCAACTACCTCGCGGCCCTGATCACTTACTACGGCTTCCTGTCGTTGTTCCCGCTGCTGTTGCTGTCCTCGACGATCCTGAGCTTCGTGCTACATGGGCATCCGGCCCTGCAGCAGGAACTGCTGCACTCCGCGCTCGGGCAGTTCCCGATCGTCGGCACGCAGCTCGCCGACCCGAAGGGGATGTCCGGCAGCGGGGTCGGCCTCACCCTCGGCATCCTCGGCACGATCTACGGCGGGCTGGGGGTGGCTCAGGCGGCGCAGAACGCGATGAACACGATCTGGCGGGTGCCGCGCAACAACCGGCCCAACCCGTTCACGGGTCGGCTGCGCAGCCTGCTCCTGCTCGGCGTCGTGGGCTTGTCGATCATCGGAACGACGGCACTGGCCACGCTCGGCAGCATCTTCAACGGCTTTGGCGTCGGCACCAAGATCGTGATCGGCATCGGGACGCTCGTCGTCAACACGGCGGTCTTCACGACCGCGTTCCGGCTCGCGACGGCTCGGCCGATCACGCTGCGCGAGACCCTGCCCGGTGCGATCGGCGCCGCGGTCATCTGGCAGGGGCTGCAGTACGTCGGCGCGGTGTACGTGGGCCAAGTCGTGCGCGGTGCCACCGAGATCAACGGCGTGTTCGCGCTCGTCCTCGGCCTGATCGCCTGGATCTACCTCGAGTCGCTCGTCGTGGTGCTGGCCGTCGAGTACAACAGCGTCCGCTCGCTCAAGCTCTACCCGCGCGCGCTGCTGACGCCGTTCACCGACGATGTAGACCTGACCGCGGCCGACCAGGTCAGCTACACCCAGCAGGCGGAGGCCCAGCGGGCCAAGGGCTTCGAGGAGATCACGGTGCGCTTCGACGAGCCGCTTGACTGATTATCTGGCGATGATCGGAGGCAGCGTGAACAGCATGATCGTCGACCACGTCAGATGGGTGAGCATCGACGCGAGGATGCCGCCGGAAGCTCGCCGCTGTAGCCCGAACAGGATGCCCAGCACGAACGCCGCGAAGACCAGCATGGGGTTGCCGGTGGCCACCGTGACGAGCGTGTAGATCACGACCGAGATGGCGATCGGGTGCCGCCTCCCGATCGCGGCGAACAGGGCGCCGCGGAAGAAGACCTCCTCGGCCGCGCCGTTGAGCACGGTGACGAGGAAGACCAGCGCCAGGTTGCCCTGCCGGGCGTGGGCGAGGACGTGATCGACATAGGCGCGCAGCGGCTCGATCTGACGGATGATCAGGGCGCCCACGAGGAAGACAGCCGCGGCGATCAGCCCAAACACGATCGGCGTGATCACCGGTCGGCGCAGCGTGCCCCGGAACGGGATGTAGCCCAGATGCAACGGCCCTGACAGGAAGCCGCCGACGAGCCAGACCGCGGCCACGCCGATCGTCAGCGGGTAGAAGGCCGGATCGCCGGGCTTGGTCGCCAGCGAGATCCCGAGGAGCACGGCGCCGATCACCAGCGCGATCGCGACGACGACGCGGCGCCGGCGGAACTCGCCGTCGGACTGGTGGTGGTCGCGCGGCACCGGCTCGACCAGGACCGGCCACACCAGCCGTTGCAACGGGGACCGCAAGGAGCGGTCGACCGCTGGACCGTCCTCCTGGGTACCCGTTCGCTCGCTCATGCGCCGTCTTTCTCCGCCTGCTGTCGCGCCTGCAGCGCCAGGCGAACGGCTTCGTCGTAGCCTAGCGTCTCGCCCGGGACGATCGCCTCGATCGAGCGGTCGCGCACGATGACCTCATTGGTCATGGAGTCGACGAGGTTGCGGGCCGTCGCGAAGTCGACATCGGTGACGAGGGCGAGCCAGGCGGACGACAACTTCGGTGTCAGCAGCGGCACATCGACGGTCGGGATCCGCTTGCCCTCGTGCTGCGCCGCCCGCTTCAACATGTCGATGTAGCGCAGCACCTCCGGTCCGCCGATCTCGAAGATCCGACCCTTCGCGTCCGGGTGGTCGAGCACGCCGACGAGGTAGCGGATCACGTCGGGCAGCGCGATCGGCTGGGTGTTGGTCTTCACCCACTTCGGCGTGATCATCAACGGCAGGTGCTCGACGAGCTGACGGGTGATCTCCCACGAGATGCTGCCGTGCCCGATCACGACCGCGGCCCGCAGCACCGTCACCGGTACGCCGGCCACGGCGAGCAGCTGCTCGACCTGGCGACGCGAGCGCAGGTGCGCGGAGAGCTCCCCGTCGTCCACCCCGAGCCCGCCGAGATAGACGATCCGCTCGACGCCGGCCTCGGCCGCCGCGCCACCGAAGTTCAGTGCTGCTGCCGCGTCCTTCTCCTCGAAGTCCTTGGACGCCAGCGAGTGGACGAGGTAATAGGCCACGTCGACGCCCTCGAGCGCCGGGACGAGGCTCGGCGCGTCATCGACATCGCCGGCGACGGGCTTGCCGGCACCGGAGTAGTTGTCCGGATTGCGGGTCATTGCGCGGACGTCATGCCCGGCGTCGACGAGGGCTCGAGTCAGGTGCGAACCGATGAAACCGGACGCGCCGGTGACGAGCACAGTCTTGGGCATGGGGACAGCCTTCCCCGTCCGGGTGGTCTCCTACTGTGAACCCGGCGACTGCCCGCCCCGCGCACGTGGACCGGCGTCGCCTCCCGGGTAGGCCATGCTCGCAGGCGACGTGGAGGTTGTGTGTCCGATCTGATCCCGGCACCGGTGCCCGAGCTCACCGAGCCCTATCGCACCACCGAGCGGCTCGCGCTTCAGGCGCAGGCGCGCCGCTTCGCCGCCGACGAGGTCAAGCCCATCGCCGACGAATACGACCCGCACAAGTGGCAGATGCCCCGCAGCCTGCTCGACGCCATGGGTGAGCAGGGCTACTTCGGGATCATGGTGCCGGAAGAGTTCGGCGGGATGGGCTGCGGCGTCTTCGAGTACGCGATGATCGCCGAGGAACTGGCCCGCGCGTGGATGAGCGTGGCCAGCATCATCGCGCGAGCCCAAGGCCTGGGGACCGAGTTCGAGGACGATGCCAA
Source organism: Jatrophihabitans sp. (assembly GCA_025966255.1). GTDB lineage: Bacteria > Actinomycetota > Actinomycetes > Mycobacteriales > Jatrophihabitantaceae > Jatrophihabitans. The sequence goes on along the minus strand of JAOPVG010000421.1, from coordinate 3,703 downwards.
GCGGCGCGAGTTGCTGCAGCGCAGTGCCCGCGGCGAGTGGATCGGCGCGGCCGGCTTCTCCGAGCCCGAGGCCGGTTCCGACCTCGCCGGCGTGAGCACCCGAGCCGAGCGCGACGGCGACGAGTACGTCATCACCGGCGACAAGCGCTGGATCGGCAACGCGAAGGCGGCCGACTTCATCCAGGTGCTGTGCCGGACCGAGGACGCTAAGCCGGGCGAGAAGCGGTCGGCCGGGTTGGCGACGATCATCGTGGAGAAGGAGCGGGACGCGTTTCCGGCCGGGCTCACCGGCTCGACGATCGACAAGATCGGTTACCACGGGTTCCTGACCTGGGATCTCACCTTCGACGGCGTGCGGGTGCCGGCCGCCAACCTGATCAGCGACCAGGGCACGGCGGCGTTCCGCGACACGCAGAAGTGGCTGAACATCGCGCGGGTGCACACCGCAGCCCGCGCAGTGGGGCTGGCCCGGGCGGCCGTCGAGGACTCGGTGCTGTACCTGCAGGAGCGCGAGCAGTTCGGTCATCCGATCGGCGACTTCCAGGCGCTGCGCTTCATGCTCGCGTCGATGGCGGCCCGGGTCGAGCAGGCCCGAGCGTTCTACCGGCAGGTGGCTGATCTGCTCGATCGCGGCGAGCCGTGCGAGCGGGAATCGGCGATGGTCAAGCTCGTCGCGACCGAGATGGCCGTCGAGGTCACCGGCGATGCCATGCAGCTACACGGCGGCAACGGCTACACCACCGAGCGGCAGGTGGAGCGGTACTGGCGCGACGCGCGGTTGACGACGATCTTCGAGGGGACGAGTCAGATCCAGCTAAAGATCATCGCCGATTCGTTGTTGCCGCGCAGCCCGTTGGAATGACAACCGTCGGCTACCCCCGCTGTCGACCGCATGGCAGGGTGAGCGCCATGGCTCTTCTTTCTGCAGGCAAGGTCGGTTTCCTCGTGGCGGCGACGGGCGCGGCCCATTTCGCGGTGCCGGACGTGTTCGCCGAGATCACGAAGCCGGTGTTCCCCAAGGACACCGAGGAATGGGTGAAGCGCAACGGCGCCACCGAGATCGCGATCGGCGCGGCGATGATGCTCAAGCGGACCCGCAAGCTCGGCGTCCTCGGCCTGCTCGGCTACGGCGGCTGGCTCGGCTACAACGCCACCAACGCAGAGAGCTGATCCGTCTGGGACGCTCTTGCCGGGTCAGTGCGTGAACTCGTCCGGTCGGGTGCCGCCCGGCGCGGTGGGTAGCCCGGCCGCGGACCAGGCGTGGAAGCCGCCGACGATGTCGGTCGCGGGCACACCGATCGAGTTGAGCGCATCGGCCGCGAGCGAGGACGTGTAGCCCTCCGAGCACACGACGATCCAGCGCTGGCCGGGCCGCGCGGCCTCTGCCTTCGCTGTCGAGTTCGGATGTAACCGCCACTCGAGGTGGTTTCGCTCCACGACGAGGGCACCCGGGATCTCGCCCTCCTGGATCCGCTGCCACTGCGGTCGGATGTCGACGAGCCGGGCGCCGTCGTGGATCGCCGCTGCCGCACCGGCCGGATCGAGCCGGACCAGTCGGGACCGGGCGTCGGAAAGCAGGTCGTCGACGGAGGAGAAGATCGGCCCCGGCGGCGAAGCCGGCCCGGTCACGAGGCGCGCTGGATGTCGCCGGGCTCGAAGGCCGGCTCGGGGTCATCGGTGGCGAGCGAGACGATCTTGGTGAGCTCACCGTCGGCGAGGTCGTAATAGGTCATGGTGGTCAGCGGTGCGGAGTACGCGTGCACGCTGACCGCAGGGGTGTCGGAGAGGTTGCGCACGTCATGAACGTATTGCGCGCCGAAACCGACGCTCTCACCGGCGCTGCGGGCATTGTCGTGCAGTTGCCCGCCACCGGTGACGACGGCCTCGGTGAGCTGCCCGGAGAGCACGGTGAACGCCCCGGACGATCCGCCGTGATCGTGCAACTGGGTGCCCTGGGTTGGCAGCCAACTGATCAACCACACGTCCACGCGGTTGTCGCGATAGATGCGCTGATGCCAGCGCTCGTGCGGGTCGTAGTCGACGTAGGGGTACTTGCCGCTGGCGACTTCGTCGGCATAGAAGCGGGTGAACTCGATCAGTTGCAGGGGCTGGAAGTGCAGGCTCTTGGCCGCACTTGACCTCTTGGCCGCGCTTGACATGGCAGGACTCCGGGACGAAACGATTGGGTGGACGTCGGTCAACGACGTCGACAGGCCTCGTCGAATGCGTCCGCACGCCGGCCGGCCCAGGGCAGGTCGAGCAACCCGCCGATGGCGGGTGCACCGTGCTGGGTCTGGACCACAGCGCCATTCTGCCCTTGACCGGCTGACTTTGTCTAGCGAATGAATAGGAATAGCAGCTGTCCAATCAGCGCAGATGCCGCTCGAACCAGTCCAGGATCGCGTCGAAGCGGGCCACCCGGTGGCTCGGCAACCCGGTGCGGGACAGCTCGTGGCCCTCGCCGGGGAAGAGCAGCATCTCGACAGTGGCCGTGCGCTTGCGCAGGGCGACGTACATCCGCTGGGCCTGCTCGACCGGGCACCGCCAGTCGTGCTCGGAGTGGACGATGAGCAGGGGCGTGTTGATCGCGTCGGCGTAGGTGAGCGGGCTCTGCCGCCGGCGCTCTTCCGGATCGCGGCCGTAGAGGTTGTCGGCGAAGTCCCAGCCGATGTCGCTCGATCCTTCGAAGCTGTCGATGACGTTGACGGCCCGCTCGCTGACCGCGGCGCGGAAGCGATCGGAGTGTCCGATCAGCCATGACGTCATGTAGCCGCCGTGCGAACCGCCCAGCACGCCCACCCGCGAGGAATCGAGGTCGGGACGCGCGAGCACCGCGTCGAGCAGCGCGATCAGATCGGGCGTCTGACGATCGCCGACGTCGTTGAGGATGTACCGACCGTGGGCCTGGCCGTAGCCGGACGAGCCGCGGGGATTGCCGTAGACGACGGCGTAGCCCGCGGCCGCGTAGACCTGGGCCTCGTCCAGGAGCATCCACCCGTACTGGGCGAACGGACCGCCGTGGATCATCAGCAACACCGGGTGTGGACCGTCGCCGGGCGGTACCGCCAGCAGTCCGTGCACCGGGTAACCGTCGGGGGCGGTGGTCGTGACCTCGGTCAGCGGGACCAGGACGTCGCGGATTTCGCGGCCGAAGTCGGTGAGCGGCACTGGTCCGGCGGGGTCGAGCCGGGCCAACTCGCCCTTCGTCGTCGCGTCGGCGTAGGACACCACGGTGACACCCGCCGCGAGATCAAATCCCCCGATCTGGCGACGTCCGCTCGAGATGGTCTTCGGGGCCGACCCGTCGAGGGGAACCGCGATGAGGTCGATCCCGCCCCGGTTCTCGATGGTCACCAGCGCGCGCTCGCCGTCGAGGACGGTGCGTTCGCCAGTGACGTGCACGGATTCGTCGTCGGTGAGTCGCACCGGCCGGACGGGCTCCGCGGCGACATCGATCCGCCAGAGCCCACCGTTGCGGCCGATCCAGCCGGTGCCGTCGTTCACCGGATCGACGCCCGCGGCCACCAGGGTCGAGGAGTCTGCGCCGAAGGCCGGGGCGGACAGCCACAGCGAACTGTCCGTGGCCGGGCGGAGGTCCGTGCCGTCGGGGCGGACGAGGAACACATCGGTGCAGCGGTCCAGCTCGTGATCGGCGTGCCGGGCCGAGACGAAGGCCAGCTGGGTGCCGTCCGGGCTCCAGACG
>JAOPVG010000396.1 GCA_025966255.1 Jatrophihabitans sp. | reverse complement strand
GTCGTGTTCATCGACGAAGTGCCCAAGACCAGTGTCGGAAAGTTCTCGAAGAAGACACTTCGGGACAAGTTCGCCGACTATGAATTGCCGACCGCCTGACCGCAAGGACCGCGCCCGGCGTGTCGTACCACTGGTAACACTTGTCACAGGCGTAACGTGGATGGTTTGATCAACCCGCCCTCGGACCCCCCCACGAGGGCGGGTTGGCTGCTGACCAGGTACGCCGCCCCTGACGACGTGTGGCCTTTCGGCCCCACGGCCCGACAGGGAAGACGCTATGTCCCTACCTCGCCGCCAGCGCCTGCTACGAATCGGCACCATCCTGCCCGCGGTGATCACCGCAGTCGCGGGGGTCACCGTGGCCCTCGTCATCCCGGCCGCCCCGGCCACGCCACCGAGCCCGGCCGCGTTTTCATCCCACGCGCCGATCGGGGCCCTGGACTCCCGTTACATAAGTCCGGGCGGTGTCCGCGCGGTCGGCTGGGACCTCGATCCGGACTCCGCGAAGACCGCACTGACCACCTTCGCGCGCATCGATGGCAAGTGGGTCGGTCACACGGTCGCCGCGCTGAACCGTCCCGATATCGCCAAGGCCCATCCGAGCGCCGGCGCCCGCCACGGCTTCGACTGGTTCATCCCGGTGCCTGAGGGGAACCACACGGTCTGCGTCGCCGCACAGAACGTGGCCGCCGGCGCCAACTATTCGCTGGGCTGCATGACCCGGACCTTCGACTACGGCCCGTACGGCGCGATCAACACGGTCAGTGCTGCGCACGGCTCGATGCACGTCACGGGCTGGACGATCGACAACGACAACGTCAAGGCGCCGGTGACGACGTCCATCACCGTCGACGGCAAGGCACACCAGGTGACCGCGAACAAGTCCCGTCCAGACGTCGCCAGCGCCCACAAGGGGGCCGGCGCCGCGCACGGCTTCGACGAGACCTACGCGGTCCCGCAGGGCTCGCACACGGTCTGCGTGTCCGCGGCGAGCATCGGCTTCGGGCTGGGCAACAGCTTGGGCTGCAAGACGGTGACCCTCAACGACAGCCCTGTCGGCAAGGTCGACCCCCTCGCGCAGCAGTCCGGAAAGCTGCGGCTGCGCGGCTGGGCCTTCGATCCCGACCAGCCCACCACGGCCCTGACGCTGACGCTGAAGATCGACTCGACGCCGGCGAAGACGCTCGTGGCGAACCTCACCCGTACCGACCTCGCCCAAGCCCACCCGAATGCCGGCAAGGCCCACGGCTTCGACCAGCTGCTGACGCTGAGCGAGGGCAGCCACAAGATCTGCCTCACCGCGAACAACGTCTCCTTCGGCAGCACGACGACGCTCATCTGCCGGTCGGCGGCCCTGAACTTCACGCCGACGGCGTCCCTGTTGACAATCACGGCCACGAGCACCGGCGCCTCCGTCACCGGGTGGGCCACTGACCCGGACACCTCGGCCGCGATCTCGGCCCGGATCACCGTCGACGGGCGGACGAAGTCCACGGTGGTCGCGAAGGCCGCCGGCTCGTCGCACAGCGGCCACAACTTCGCCGCCACTGTGCCGATGACCTCGGGCCGGCACACGGTCTGCGCGATCGGGCTCAACGTCCTCTACGGGCACGCGAACTCCAGCGCCTCGTGCCGCACCATCACCCTGGCGCTCAAGCCACTCGGGAAGTTCGAGAAGCTCGCCCGCGTCACCGGATCGAACAACCTGACGGTCACCGGCTGGACCCTCGACCCGGACACCACGTCACCGCTTTCGGTCGTCGTGACGGTGGACGGACGCAGCGCGGCCACGGTGCGCGCGGCCACCGCGCGCGCCGACGTCGCCCGCAGCTACCCCGCGTCCGGGGCCGGCCACGGCATCTCGAGCACGATCGTGGCCACCGACGGCGAGCACACCGTGTGTCTGACGGCGAAGAACGTCGGCGGCGGCTCGGACCTCAGCCTCGGCTGCAAGCTGATCATCGCCGTGCATCCCGTTGTCCCGAGCGCACCGCGCAGCGTGCGGGCGGTTGCTGGCTACAGCGCCGCGACGGTCACGTGGACGAAGCCCACGACCGACGGCGGCGCACCGTGGACGAAGTACGTCGTGACGGCCAGCCCCGGCGGCCGCACCGCCACGGCCGGCGCCACCGCCACGTCGGCCACCGTCACCGGCCTGAAGTCGAAGGCCAGCTACACGTTCACGGTTCGGGCCGTGAACGTCGCGGGCACGTCGTCCGGGGGCACCTCGCCCCGGGTCACCACGCAGGACACCCCCCCACCGCAGCGCACGCCTGCTCCCGTGTCGACGAGCCGCTACATCCGCAACATTCGCGGTTCGTCCAGCGCGGAGCTCGCCACCATGCGCCGTGAGGGTGCCGCCGACGCCAAGGCCAACCCGTCCGGCCACGCCTACATGGTGCTGCTCGACATCGGCGGTCAGGACCAGTACAACAATGGCGTCGTGCTCAGCGCCACGACCCGGTACGTCAGCTACGTCGATCTGACCAAGGACCTCAAGGCCTACGCCGACGGCTACCACAGCGCGCAGAAGGTCAGCGCGCCCGTCACCATCGCCGTCGGCACGAACAACGACATGGACGTCAACGCCACCACGGGCAAGGCCTGGGCCACGCAGGTGATCAACCCACTGCGCAGCTATGCGACGCGCTACGCCGGAATGACGATCGCCGGCGCGAACGACATCGAGCCCGGGTTCCGAGCCGCCTACTCGCAGACCCGGAGCTGGCTGTCCGGCTACCTCGCGGCGACGTCGGCGGCGTTCGTCTTCAACGGCTCGGCCGACGGCTGCGCCTGGACGGTCACCAACCGTGGCTGCAACAACGGCTGGTCGATGGCCGGGTTGTACAACCTGTCCGCGGGCGCGTCGCCGGTGCGGATGCTGAACCTGCCGCAGATCTACAACAACACGATGGCCGATCAGTGGAAGTACATCTCGCTCACCGGGGTGGCCAGCCGGCAGCCCCGCATCCGCTTCGGGGGACCATTGACCGAATTGACCGCATGCGTACAGAGCGGCAGTTGCGGCAGCCTCAGCGGCCGCAGCGCCTGGTCGAAGCTGTGGCAGAACCTGCAGTCCGATTCGCGGCTGAAGGTGTCCAGCCTGCCGTACGCCACCGACCTGCGGATCGACCGTTGACTCCGGGCCGCGTCGGGCGTGCGCTGGTATTCGGCGCCGCCGTACTGCTGACCGCATCGGCCTGCACCTCAGCCGCGACGGGCGGTAGTGGATCGCCGTCCGGTGCGTCCACGCCCGTCACCTCCGCTGATACGGCGACCGTCTCCACGCCGGCGCCGGTCACGAGCACGAGCACGTCCACCCCGGCGCCGACGCCGACGACGCCGACGAAGACGCCGTCGCCCACCGCGACCTCGCCGGTGTCGCCGACCACGTGCACGAACGTGAGCGTGCGCGTCATCCGCGGCGGCGCCGAGCGCGGCCGCGAGATCGCCGCGCTGCAGTACACCAACGACGGGTCGGCCTCGTGCGACATCGGCGGCTTCCCGACGGTGACGCTGCTGCTTCACGGCGCCGCGATCGGCGCGCGCTCGCAGCCGTCCGGCCGCGCCGCCAAGACGCTGACCGTCAAGCCGAGCGAGACGGTCGAGAGCCTGCTCAGCGACTACTCCACCTGCCAGGCGCCACTGTCGGACAACGTCCGGGTCACCGTGCCCGGTAAGAGCACCGCAGTGGTGCGACCGATCCAGCTGCGCGCGTGCACGCTGCGCGTCGATCCACTCGGCCCGCCCGCCTGACCCGCCTGACCCGTTTGACGCGACTGACGCACCCGACCCGCCTCGATGCAAGATCGCCGGCACCGGGCAGGATGGGTCGACGTGACGTCTCTGCCTGCCCCGGCTCCCCCGACGGGACGCGCCCAGCAGCACACGCTGCTCGTCGCGGCGTTGCTGCTCACCGGGCTGTCGATGCGTACGGCCGTCACGAGCGTGGGCGCCGAGCTCGACAACCTGCAGGCCGGGCTGCACGCCTCGGGGACCGTGGCCGGATTGATCACCACCCTGCCCGTCATCTGCTTCGCCGGCCTGGGTGCGGTGACGCCTCGGCTCGCCCGCCGGTTCGGGCCGCATCGGCTGCTGACGATCTCCCTCGTCCTGACCACACTCGGCCTGGCCGT
>JAOPVG010000395.1 GCA_025966255.1 Jatrophihabitans sp. | reverse complement strand
CTTGTCGCAGTGGCCGGCAAGGGCCTGGCCTCGGCGGCGTCCATCGACTATCCGGCGATTCCGGTGACCGACTACATCGGGATCGGCGGGCTGACGGCTGATCTTGGGCTGAGCGAGGCGAAGGGCTCGACCAGGCTGGTGGCGGCCATCCGCGCCGCCCGCCGGGGCCAGTGCGCCGGCCGGACCGTCCTCCTGTCCGGCTACAGCCAGGGCGCCGAGGTGGTCATCCGAGCCGTCGGCCGGTTGACGCCGGCGGAGCGGGCAAAGGTGTCCGTCGCCCTCTTCGGCAATCCGAGCTATCAGCCCGGCCAGCCGGGCGACTTCCCCGGCGCATCGGATGCAGCGGGTATTCGGCCGGCGTTCACCCGGGGCGCCGCCTTCACGCTCCCGGCCGACGTCCGCGGCCGGACCATCGACGTCTGCGCGCCCGGCGATCCAGTGTGCGGCGTCGATCCGAACCTCAAGTTCCTGGATCGGATCAGCTGGGTGATCGGGCACGCGAAGATCCACGAGAACGCCTACGCATCGGGCGGCCAGGGCCTCACGAAGCGGGCAGCGCAGTTCCTCTGGCAACACCGGGCCGGCTGAGTTCGACCGGGTCAGCCGAAGTTCTTGCCCTCGCCGCGGTAGGTGGGCACCGACTCGACGATCCGACCGTCCTCGACGAAATGGATCGTGTCGAACCGCTCACCGAGCTCACCGGCCTTGGCGTGCCGGAACCACACGCGGTCGCCGACCTTGAGCGTTTCGGCCGGACGTCCGCGGACCGGGGTCTGCACCTCGCCGGCGCCCTCGGTGCCGAGCAACTTCAGCCCGCGCAGCGCCGGGCTGGGCCGGCGTGACTTGCCGGCCGGGCCGGACGCTATGTACCCGCCGCCGAACAGCGTGGCGATACCCGGCGCCGGGTGCCGCACCACAGGTAGCGCGAAGTACAGCGCCGGCCGCGGCACGAAGGAGCGGTAGTCGTCGAACAGCGTCGGTACGTACAGCCCGGATCCGGCCGTGACCTCGGTGACGGAGGGGTCGGCGGCGCTGATCTCGACACTGCCCGTGCCGCCGGAGTTGACGATCTCGAGCGCGCCCACGACCTTCTCCACCGCTTCGACCACGGCGCCGCGGCGCACCGCGAGCTCGGCCGCCGAGCGCCGCTTCATGAACCGCACGCCCGGCGACGAATCGGGCAGCCCGGCGATCTGCGCCTCGTAGAACATGACGCCGGCGACCCGGAAGCCCTGTGCTTGGGCCGCGGCGGCCAGCGTCGCGACCTCGGCCGGCGTGCGCAGCGGCGATCGGCGCACGCCCAGATGCAGCCGCCCGACCCGCAACGACGCGTCGACATCGAGGCAGATCCGTACCGGCGCGTCGCCCACTGTCGCCCGGATCAGGGCGAGCTGGTCCAGCCCGTCGATCATCAGTGTTATCGCATCGAGCAGGGCCCGGTCGGCGGCCAGCTCCCGCAGCGCGGCCCGGTCGGCGGTCGGGTAGCCCATCAGCACGTCGCGCAGGCCGCCCCGCACCAGCCAGATGGCCTCGAGCAGCGAGTAGCCCATCACCCCGGCGAAGCCCGGCGACGCCAGCGCGAGATCGAGCACCGCGCGGCAGCGGACCGATTTGGCAGCGACCCGCACCGGCGTACCCGCGGCGCGCCGCACGAGGTCGGCCGCGTTGGCCCGCAGCGCGGGCAGGTCGAGCGCTGCCAGCGGCGGATCGAGGTGCGCGGTGGCGGCGGTCAGCTGGTCGAGATCGGTCAAGGCACGCCTTCTCGCTGAGCCGGACCGGCCAGGTAGCCGGTACACGAGTCGAGCCGGAATAGTGATCGTATGACGACGTGGACGAACTGGGCCGGCAATGTTCAGGCCGAGGTCACAGTGGCCGCGCCCGCCACAGTCACCGAGCTGCAGCGCATGGTGCGCGGCGCCGCCGACCGCGGCCAGCACGTGAAGCCGATCGGTGCCGGCCACTCATTCACCTCGATCGGCGTCACTGACGGCGTGCAGCTGCGCCTGGACCGGCTCTCCGGCATCGTGCGCGCCGACCGCGAGACGGGTCTGGTCACGGTTCTGGCCGGCACCCGCCTGTACGCCCTCAATGAGGCCCTCTGGCACCTCGGTCTGTCGATGACGAATCTCGGCGACATCGACCTCCAGACCATCTCGGGCGCGATCTCGACCGGCACGCACGGCACCGGCGGGAACCTCGGCGGCCTGGCCACGCAGGTGCGCGCACTCGAGCTCGTCCTGGCCGACGGGTCGTCGCTGACCTGCTCGACCGACGAGAATCCGGAGATCTTCGCCGCCGCCCGCGTCGGGCTCGGAGCGCTTGGCGTCATCGCCACGGTCACCCTGCACTGCGAGCCGGCCTTCGCCCTCGCGGCCGCGGAGGCCCCGGCCTCGCTCGACGATGTCCTGACCGACCTGGACACCAACGTCCTCGGCAACGACCACTTCGAGTTCTACTGGTTCCCGCACACCCGGCGCGTCCTCACGAAGCGCAACAACCGGGTGCTGCCCGACACCGAACTGCGGCCCCTCGGCCCCCTGCGCCGGTGGCTCGACGACGACTTCCTCTCCAACACCGTGTTCGACCGCATCAACCGGCTGACGACACGACGACCGACGCTCATCCCACGCGCCAACTCCTTCGCCGCCCATGCCCTCACCGCCCGCGACTACATCGATCGCTCGTATCGCGTGTTCGCCTCGAGCCGGACGGTCCGCTTCCGCGAGATGGAGTACGCCGTCCCCCGTGCCGCCGTACCGCAGGTGCTGGCGGGCATCGAGGGCTACCTCGAGCGCAGCGGCGAGCAGATCGGCTTCCCCGTGGAAGTGCGCTTCGCCGCCGCCGACGACATCTGGCTCTCAACGGCCCACGGACGCACGACCGGGTACATCGCCGTGCACCAGTACCACCGCCGCAACCACGAGTCGTACTTCCGCGCCGTCGAGGCGATCGCCAAGGACGTCGGCGGCCGGCCCCACTGGGGCAAGCTGCACTACCGCGACGCCGAATCCCTGCGCGGCACGTACGACAAGCTCGACGACTTCATCGCCGTTCGGGACAAGCTCGACCCGAACCGAATGTTCGGCAACGCCTACCTGGCCCGGGTCCTGAGTGCCTAGCCGGGCGGCCTAGCCGTGCCGGGCCTCGACGACGTACGGCGTATCGCGCTGCAACTGCCCCGCGCCTACGAAGCGATCGTGCGCGACTACGTGAAGTTCCGGGTCGGGCGGATCGTCTTCGCGTCGGTGTCGCCGGACGAGACCCTGCTCGGCTTCGGTTACCCGCGCGAGCAGCGCGAGGCCCTCGTGGCCGCCAATCCGGGCACGTTCCTCATGCCGGTGACGTCGGACCTGCGCTACCAATGGGTGCGCCTGCGCCTGGCCGAGATCGATCCCGTCGAGCTGGAGGAGCTCCTCGTCGATGCCTGGCGAATGTGTGTGCCGAAGAAGGTGGCCGCCGAGTATCTCGGCTGAGTCAGTCGCGGGGAGTGAGCACGCAGAACTCGTTGCCCTCGGGATCGGCGAGCACAACCCACGGCGCCTCGGCCTGCCCGACGTCGACGCGCTTCGCGCCGAGCCGGACGAGCCGGTCGACCTCGGCGGCCTGGTCGTCCCCTTCACGCGGGGCGAGATCGATATGCAGCCGATTCTTGATGGCCTTGCCCTCGGGCACCGTCACGAAGACGAGGCCTGGGCCCTGCTCCATCACCGGGATCTCCTTGGTCTTGTCCAACGCGTGCGGCGGCACGATCACGAACTCGCCGGGGGCCTCGTAGACGACCGTCCAGCCGAGAGCCTCGGCCCACCAATGACCCTGCGCGGCGACGTCCTCGCAGTCGACGACCACGCTGTACCAACGGATGCTCATGGCTGCGAACGTAGCGCGCGGCACCGACATCGTGCGGGCCCGGCATCGCGATCGCCCTCGATGGGAGGATCCCTTCGTGACCGCCCCGCTTCTCGCGATCCCCGACCACCTCAAGCCGGCTGACGGCCGGTTCGGCTCGGGGCCGTCCAAGGTGCCCGCGTCGGTCGTGGCCGAACTCGGCGCCACCGGCGGCACGCTGCTGGGCACGAGTCACCGGCAGCAGCCCGTCCGCGATCTCGTGGCCCGGATCAGGGCCGGCCTCGGCGAACTGTTCGCCCGGCCCGGCGGCTACGAGGTGCTGCTCGGCAACGGCGGCGCGACGGCCTTCTGGGACGCCGCGGCGTTCGGCCTGATCCGCGAGCGCGCGCTGCACCTGGTCTGCGGCGAGTTCTCCAGCAAGTTCGCGGCCGTCACCCGAGGCGCGCCGTTCCTGGGCGAGCCGCGAGTCCACACCGCCGAGTACGGCAGCGCGCCGCAACTGGTCGCCGAACCCGGCGTGGACGTCTACGCCTGGCCGCAGAACGAGACGTCGACCGGTGTCGCGCTGCCCGTGCGCCGCGCCGCCGGTGCCGATCCCGGCGCGCTGATGCTCGTCGACGCCACGTCGGCCGCCGGCGGCGTGCCCGTCGACGTCGCGGAGACCGACGTGTACTACTTCGCGCCGCAGAAGGCGTTCGCCGCCGAGGCGGGCATCTGGCTGGCGATCTGCTCACCCGCCGCCATCGAGCGCATCAACGAGGTGCGGGCCGGCCGGTGGGCGCCGCCGTCGCTCGACCTCGTGCTCGCACTCGAGAACTCCCGCAAGGACCAGACCTACAACACGCCCGCCATCGCGACCCTGTGGCTGATGGCCCACCAGGTCGAGTGGCTGCTCGGCGCGGGCGGCCTCGCCTGGGCGGCCGGACGCAGCGCCGAATCGGCCCGTCGGCTCTACGGCTGGGCCGACGCGTCGTCCTACGCGACGCCGTTCGTGGTCGATCCCGTGCTGCGCAGCCCTGTCGTCGGCACGATCGACGTCGATCCCTCCGTGGACGCGGCGGCCGTGGCCACCGTCCTGCGGGCCAACGGCATCGTCGACACCGAGCCCTACCGGGCCCTGGGCCGCAACCAGCTGCGGATCGGCATGTACCCGGCCGTCGAGCCGGACGACGTCGAGGCCCTCACCCGCTGCATCGACCACGTGGTGGAACGGCTCTAACCCGGCGTGTGCTCCCTGGTATTGACCCGGGGCGCACATATCGTCGGCACCATGCGTCAGCTGCGCTTCGTCCGGCCCACCGAGGACGGGAGCCACCTCGTGGTGGAGACCGCCGACGGCAACGAGCAATTCTGCCTGCGCAACGACGCGCAGCTGCGCGACGCCGCCCGCGCTGACCTGCCCCGGCTGCCGACCACCGCCGACCCGGTCCGGCCCGAGACCCAGATCGGTCCCCGCGACATCCAGGTGCGGGTCCGGGCCGGCGAATCGCCGCAGGACCTCGCTGACTCCTACGGCGTCAGCCTCGAGCGGGTGCTGCGGTTCGCCGGGCCCGTCATGGACGAGCGGTTGCGCATCGCCAGTGAGGCCCGCCGGGCGCGCGCCCGCCGTAGCACCACCGAGGGACAGGTCGTCCAGTTCGGTGAGGCGGTCGACAACCGGTTCACCGCGCACGGCATCACGCCGTCGGACGTCACCTGGGATGCCCGCCGCCGTGACGACGGCGACTGGGTGATCGTGGCCGGATGGCTGGGGGGCGACAGCCGCCACAGCGCGGAGTGGCTGTTCCACCGCACGTCCCGCTCGGTCACTCCGGTCGACGACACCGCCGCCGATCTGCTCAGTGACCGGCCGATCCGACCAGTCACGCCGCCGCCGCCCGAGCGCCCGTCCCTGGTCGCGGCGCCGCCACTGGCCCCCGGCATCGTCGCCTTCCCGCCCATGCCCGACGCCCACACCGGTCCCCTGCCGACGCTCGAAGAGGTCTTCGACCAGGACGCTCCGCCCGACGGCCCGCGCGAGGTCCCGCCGCTCGTCCCCGCCGGCGCCGACCTGGAGTTCAACTCCCCCACCCTGCCGCTGGCCATCACCGACCCGTCGACGCGGCCGGCGGCCGTGCCGGGGCTGACGAGCCTGCGCAATCTGGGAACGGCCAAGCGCGACGAGTCCGACGAGGAGCGCGCCGCCCGCGTCCGGGTGCCGTCGTGGGACGACATCCTGCTCGGCGTGCGCCGCAAGCAGGACTGACCACCGCTCGATAGGAGCGTCCCGGGCCGTTCGCCCGGGACGAAACTCGTTCGTCGTCGTCGGTGCGGACACGTACCGTCGGACCTCGTGTCGACCTCCGCGCAGACCGAAGAGGTGACCGGGCAGCAAGGCACCCTGGCCACCGTCTTCCGGCTGCGAAAGTGGGCCAAACCGCACCGAGGCGCGATCGGCTTCATGCTTGCTGCCGCCACCGGCGCGATGCTCGCCCAGGCCCTCGTGCCGCTGGTCGTCGGACGCGCCGTCGACGGCCCCATCCGCCATCACGACTCCGCCGGACTGTGGGCCCTGAGCGGGCTCGCCCTTCTGTTCGGCATCGCCGAGGCGGGACTGTTCTTCGCGCGCCGGCGCGCCATGGCGCTGGCCGCATTAGGGGTCGAGACCGACCTGCGCCGCGATCTGTTCGCCCACGTCCAGCGGCTGCCGGTGTCCTTCCACGACCGCTGGCCCTCCGGTCAACTGCTCTCGCGGCTGACCACGGACCTGTCCACGCTGCGCCGGTTCATCGGGCTGGCCGCCGTCTTCATCATCGCCGACACGCTCACCATCGTGGTCGTGCTCGTGCTGCTGATCCACCTGCAGATGTGGCTCGGCCTGCTCGTCCTCGTGTCGATGATCCCGTTGATCGCCGGGACCCGCCGCTTCGAGTTGCGGTACAGCCGGGACGCGCGTCGCGCGCAGGACCTCACCGGCGACCTCGCCACCTCCGTCGAGGAGTCGGCCCTCGGCATCCGGGTGATCAAGGCCTTCGGTCGGCGCCCGCACATGCTGTCGGCGTTCAGCGCCGATGCCGGCCGCCTCCGCACCGCGGAACTGACCAAGATCCGCACCCTGGGCCTGTTCTGGGCGCTGCTCGAGGGACTCCCGCAGATCGTGCTCGCCTTCGTCACCGTCGGCGGCGTGTACGCCACCGCGCACGGCGCGATCACCATCGGGCAGCTGGTCGCCTTCGTGGCGCTCTACCTGCAGCTCGTGTGGCCGATCATCATGCTCGGCTGGTTGCTCGCGCTGACCGAAGAGGCAGGCAGTGCCTGCCGGCGGATCTTCGAGGTGCTCGACACCGAGCCGACCATCCTCGACCCCGCTCAGCCCGTCCCCGCGGAGAACGGCACCACGCTGCGCTTCGAGGACGTCCACTTCCGTTACGACGGGTCAGACGTCGACGTGCTGCGCGGCATCGATCTCGAGGTGCGGGCCGGCGAGACCATGGCCCTGGTCGGTGGCGTCGGCTCGGGCAAGACCACGCTCACCGCCCTCGTCCCGCGCCTCTACGACGTCACCGGCGGCCGGGTGCTCATCGGGCGCGTGGACGTGCGCGACCTGCGCCTCGATCAGCTGCGGCACGCCGTCACCACCGCGTTCGAAGAGGCCACGCTCTTCTCGGCGAGTGTCCGCGAGAACCTCACGCTCGGCCGGGCCGGCGTGTCCGAGGCCGACGTCGACGAGGCGATCTCGGTGGCTCAGGCCGACTTCGTGCACCGCCTGCCGTTCGGGCTGGAGACCCGCATCGGCGAGCAGGGGCTGTCGCTGTCCGGTGGGCAGCGGCAGCGGCTCGCGCTGGCCCGGGCCGTGCTCGGCCGCCCGCGGGTGCTCGTGCTCGACGACCCGCTCTCGGCGCTGGACGTGAACACCGAGTCGCAGGTCGAAGAAGCGCTGCGCCGCGTGCTGGGCAGCACCACCGCGCTCGTCGTCGCGCACCGCCCGTCCACCGTGATGCTGGCCGATCGCGTGGCGCTGTTGGTCGACGGCCGCATCGCCGCAGTGGGCACGCACCGCGAACTGCTCGACACCGTCCCCGCTTATCGCAACCTGCTCAGCCAATCGTCGGAACTCGAGGGGGTGGGGTCATGACCGACATCGTCGAGAACGCCTCCGAGCCAACCGGCTGGCAGGGACAGCTGAGCCAGGAGGCGCAGGCGAACGCGCA
>JAOPVG010000253.1 GCA_025966255.1 Jatrophihabitans sp. | reverse complement strand
ATGTCGAAGCCCTGGAACCCGCCGCCGGACTTGGTGAACTCGATCGGCGCGTAGCTCGGGTCGGTCGCCATCACCAGCTGACCCTTTTGGATGATGTCCGCAGGCAAGAGATCGTGCAGGTTTGCGTTCGCGGCGACGCTCACCTTCGCCGAGGTGGCGGCCTGGCTCACCTTCTTGCCGCTGCTACAACCGGAGACGGCGAGAGTGGCGGCAGAGATACCGGCGACGATGACGGCATATGCCCGCAGACGTGAAGACAACGCAACCTCCAAGAGTTACCTGATCGCGCCACCCTAATTCAGATCGCGGAGCCGCTGACAGGGCCTGACCGACGGGCGCGCGGTTGCGCGCCCGAGATGTCACCGATGCCCGGTTCGGCAACCGTAGGAGCCTAGGGCAGGGCGATCTGCGTCTTCCCCAGCACCACGACCCCGCCCTCGGAGACGTGGTAGCGCGCGCGGTCGAGATCGGGCTCGACGCCGATGTGTGCGCCCTCGGGCACGATGACGTCCTTGTCGAGGATCGCCTTGCGCACCACGGCTCCGCGGCCGATCTGGACTCCGTCCATGAGCACGGACCCCTCGACGTAGGCGCCGGCCGCAAGCCGGACGTTGGGCGCGATGACGCTGTGCCGCACGGTGGCCCCGGCGATGATCGCGCCCGCTCCGACCATCGACTCCTGCGCGATGCCGCCCTCGACGAACTTCGCCGGCGGCAGCTGCGGATGGTGGGTGTAGATGGGCCACTGGGAGTTGTAGAGATTGAAGATCGGGTGCACCGCGACGAGGTCGGCGTGGGCGTCGTAGTACGCATCGATCGTCCCGACATCGCGCCAGTAGCCGCGGTCGCGGTCCTCGGTGCCCGGCACGTCGTTGTCGGCGAAGTCGTACACGTACGCGTCGCCCTTCTTCACCATCATCGGCATGAGGTTCGTGCCCATGTCGTGCACCGACTGCTCGTCGTCGGCGTCCTCCTTCAGCGCCTCGAGCAGGGCCGCCGTGGTGAACACGTAGTTGCCCATCGACGCGTAGGTCTGGTCGGGGTTGTCGGGCAGGCCAGGCGGATCGGCCGGCTTCTCCAGGAAGTCGATGATGCGATGATCGGGGTCGGCGTCGATGACCCCGAACGCCGTCGCCTCGGCCCGCGGCACCCGAATGCCCGCCACCGTGGCGCCCGCGCCGGACTCGATGTGCTGCTTGACCATCTGCCGCGGGTCCATGCGGTACACGTGGTCGGCGCCGAACACGATGATGTAGTCGGGCTTGTCGTCGTAGACCAGGTTGGCCGACTGCAGGATCGCATCAGCGCTGCCGGTGTACCAGCGCGGGCCGAGCCGCTGCTGGGCCGGCACCGGCGTGATGTAGTTGCCGAGGACGGTCGACATCCGCCAGGTCTGCGTGATGTGGCGGTCCAAGGAGTGCGACTTGTACTGCGTCAGCACGCAGATCCGCAGGTAGCCGGCGTTGACCAGGTTCGACAGGACGAAGTCGACGAGCCGGTAGTTGCCGCCGAACGGCACGGCCGGTTTGGCGCGGTCGGCAGTCAGCGGCCATAGCCGTTTACCCTCACCACCGGCAAGGACGATGCCCAGTACCCGCGGCTCACGCGCCATGCCTCCCACCCTAGTGCGATCTGGCTACGGTTAGGGCCATGCGAGTCGCAGTGTTGTCCCGCGAATACCCGCCGGAGGTATACGGCGGGGCCGGCGTCCACGTGGAATTCCTCGTCCGCGAGTTGCGCCGCCTGGTCGATGTGGAGGTCCACTGTTTCGGGGCCCCGCGGGACGAGCCGGGGGTGCACGCCTACGCCACCCCGCCGACCCTCGCGGAGGCCAACAGCGCCCTGCGCACGATCGGGGTCGATCTCGAAATGGCGGCCGCGCTCGCCGGAGCCGACGTGCTGCACTCGCACACCTGGTACGCCAACCTCGGCGGCGTCCTGGGCGCGCAGCTGCACGGGGTGCCGCACGTCCTCACCGCCCACTCGCTCGAGCCGCAGCGGCCCTGGAAGGCCGAACAACTCGGCGGCGGGTACCGGGTCTCCTCGTGGGCCGAGCGGCAGGCCTACGAGACCGCCGACGCGATCGTGGCGGTGTCCTACGGCATGCGGGCGGACGTACTCGACGCCTACCCGTTCGTCGACCCGGCCAAGGTGCACGTGATCCACAACGGCATCGACACCACGCTGTACGCGCCGGTGCACGCCGCCGATGCGCTGGCCCGCTACGGGATCGACCCGGATCGGCCGTCGGCCCTGTTCGTCGGACGCATCACCCGGCAGAAGGGGGTCGACCACCTACTGCGCGCCGCCGAGAAGTTCGATCCCGACGTGCAGTTGGTGCTGTGCGCCGGGGCGCCGGACACCCCGGAGATCGCGGCCGAGACCGCCGGGGCCGTCGAGCATCTCGCCAGCACGCGCACCGGGGTCGTCTGGATCCGCGAGATGCTGCCCCGCGACGAGCTGGCTCAGCTGCTCACCCACGCCACCGTGTTCGTCTGCCCGTCCGTCTACGAGCCGTTGGGCATCGTCAACCTGGAGGCGATGGCCTGCGAGACGGCCGTCGTGGCCAGCGCGGTGGGCGGCATTCCGGAGGTGGTCGCGGACGGCCTGACCGGAGTCCTGGTGCCGTACCACGTGGTGCCCCCTGAGGAGTTCGAGCACGGCCTCGCCGACGCCGTCAACGCGCTGTGCGCCGACCCCGCCCGCGCCGCCGCGATGGGCCGGGCCGGGCGGGAGCGAGCCGTCCACGAATTCGGGTGGGACACGATTGCGCACCGCACGGTGGAGCTGTACGGGGCCTTGCTGACCTGACGGCGCCACGCTGCGGAGCTGGTTGCGAACAACCACACCTGGGAGTGATCGGGTCAGCCTCGCCAAGGCAGGAGGGCAAGGGCGGTCGCGGTGCCGGGATCTACCTCGGTGAAGCCGCCGTCGCGCACGACGGGCGCGCCGGCGGCGAGGGCCGCTCGCCAGCGCTGGGGCGTGGCATCGCGGACCGCGACGGCGAAGCCGAGACCGCGCCACGCCGCACGCTGGGTGGCCGAGCTGGCCCACCAACCGAGCTGGGCGGCGTGGGCGGCCTGCGCCATTGCCTTGCCGGCGGTCATCTCCGCGTACGGCGACAGCAGGACGAGCGGCTGGTCGGCCGGTGGGTCAGGCGGTCGCTCGGGGTCGGACAGGTTCGTACCGCCGACCTGGAGGCGGGCCAGCTCCGGTGGCCAGGCATCGACCGGGACGGGCGGGTAGACCCGCAGCTCGGCGCTGCCGTGCCTGACGTCCAGCCCGTCGACGGTCAGCGCCCGGCGCCATTCCGCCCCGCGGGCCCGGCGCACCACCTTCCGGATCCGCTGCCCGTCCCACCTCGCGACCGACTCGGCCCATTCGGGGCGATCGGTGGTGAGCATCTGCAGCCCGGCGGTGGCGGCGGCCTCGAGCGCGTCGGTCCGGGTCGGCGGCTCGTCGCGCTCGATGCGGACGACGAAGGGAAGGACGAGTTCGTCGGTCACGCCTGCGATTCCACCCAGCGGTACAGCAACCGCGCGCCGAAGCCGGTGGCGCCGCGCGTGAACATGCCGTCGTCGCTCGGCGCACGGGCCGGGCCGGCGATGTCGAGGTGGGCCCATGGCACATCGCCGACGAAGTGCCGCAGGAACAACGCGGCGGTGATGGCGCCCGGATTGCCCGGGGCGTTGTTGGCATCGGCGACGTTCGAAGTCAGCGCGGATTCGTACTCGACCGGCATCGGCAGCCGCCACAGCGGCTCGCCGGATGAGTCACCAGCCGCGAGCAGCGCGTCGGCCAGCGGGTCGGACGTCGCGAACAGCCCGCCCGTCCGCAGACCGAGCCCCACCTTCATCGCCCCGGTCAGAGTCGCGATGTCCACGATCGCGGTGGGCCGCAGCCGGGCCGCCGCGTAGGCGAGCGCGTCGGCCAGCACGAGGCGGCCCTCGGCGTCGGTGTTGCCGATCTCGCTGGTGCGGCCGCCGACGTGTCGGATCACGTCGCTCGGCCGGAACGACGAACCGGAAAGCGCGTTCTCGGCCGCCGGGACGAGCGCGGTGACCCGCATCGGCACGCGGCGCTCGGCCACGAGCTGCAGGGCGGCGAGCACGGCTGCACCGCCGGACATGTCGGTGTGCATCGTGCGCATGCCGTCGCCGGTCTTGCGGTTGACGCCGCCGGTGTCGAACGTGATGCCCTTGCCGACGAGCACGAGGTGCGGGCCGGGGCGGGCGCCGCGTGGCTGCCACGAGGCCTCGATCAGCCGCGGCGGCGAGGCCGAGCCGGCACCGACGGCCAGCACGCCGCCGAAACCCTGCTCCGTCAGCCAGGCGGCGTCGTGCTCGATGACCGCGACGCCGTGCGCACCGAGTTGCCGCGCGGCCTGGCGAGCCAGCCAGGCGGGCGTCTTGACGGACGCGGGCGTGTTGGCGAGGTCGCGGGCCCACATCGTGGCGGCGGCCGCCTGCCGGCCGCGCTCGATCGCGTCCTCGTCCGAGGCGCCACAGAGGTCGACGCGGGTCGGGCCGGGATCGGGGGACGTGGATTGCGAGTAGCGGTATGCGCCGAGGGCCAGGCCCTCGGCGAAGGCGGTGAGCCGCTCGCCGGCCAGCCCGTCCACCGCGACGGCGCTGCGCCCGGGCGGCAGGTCGCGCGCCAGCTGACCGGCCGCGGCGCGCAGCTCGGTCGGCGAGTCCGGGAGGTTGACGGGCGTAGCAGCGTCGTCGGGCGCGGCGGCACGGAGGTCGAGCATGGGTGCGATCCTTCCTGACCCGGCGGCACCGGGCAGAAAGCGGCCCCGGTACCCGGTCGGTTGACCAGGCCCCGGGGCCGGTGGAAGTGCCTAGGTGCCGACCGCCTTCAGGGCATCGCCGAGGGCGCTCGCTTCGTCGGGCGACATCTCGACAACGAGACGACCGCCGCCCTCGAGCGGGACGCGCATCACGATGCCGCGGCCCTCTTTCGTCACTTCGAGCGGGCCGTCGCCCGTCCGCGGCTTCATGGCCGCCATGCGAACCTCCTCTGGTGAGCCGCACGCTCACGTTCCCGACAAACCGACAAACCTCGTCCGGCGCGCGGATCGTGCTACGCCAGCTTCTTGGTCATTCTCCCGCATGGCGGGCGGTTCCCCCAACTCTAGGTGGCGGTAGCGTCGGGCCCGTCGCCGGTTCGAGGAGGAGTTCACGTGACGGACGTGCTGTTGGTAGATCGCGCCGAGGGTGTCGCCACGCTCACGTTGAACCGGCCCGAGTCGATGAACTCGTTGTCGATCGAGCTGAAAGAAGCCCTGCTCGACGCGACCCGCGACGTCTCCGGTGACCCGTCGGTACGGGCCGTGGTACTGGCCGGATCCGGCCGGGGCTTCTGCGTCGGCCAGGACCTCCGCGAGCACGTCTCGCTGCTCGAGGCGCAGGATCCCTCGCCGCTGTCGACGGTCACCGAGCACTACAACCCGCTCGTGCTCACGCTCGCCCGGATGCCCAAGCCAGTGATCGCCGCGGTGAACGGGATGGCCGCCGGCGCCGGGGCCGGGCTCGCCTTCGCGTGCGACTTCCGCATTGCGGCCAAGACGGCCGGCTTCCTGATCGCGTTCGCCAACGTGGGCCTGACGCTCGACAGCGGGGTGTCCTGGACGCTGCAACGCCTCGTGGGCTTGGGTCGGGCCACGGCGCTGTCGCTGCTGGCCGAGCCGATCACGGCGGAGGCGGCGCTGGAGATGGCCCTCGTCAATGCCGTCGTGGAGCCGGAGCGGGTGCTGCCCGCGGCCCAGGAGCTCGCCGCCCGGCTGGCCGCAGGCCCCACGGCGGCGTACGCGGCGATCAAGCAGTCGATCTCCTACGCGGCCTCGTCGGATCTGGAGGGCGCGCTGGCACTCGAGGGCGAGCTGCAGGTCGCGGCCGGGCGCACCGCGGACCACCGCAACGCCACCGCCGCGTTCGTGGCGAAGCAGAAGCCGACGTTCACCGGCCGCTGAGCCCGTCCGGCCTCCTTGAGTGACGACTTTTCTTGATCAGAGACGCCTCCTGAGCCGTCTCTGATCAAGAAAACTCGTCACTCGAACTGTCGGCCGACTATGCGAACATATGTTCGTGTCCGTGGGTGAGCACATCCTGCATGCCGACCTGGACTCCTTCTATGCCTCCGTCGAGCAGCGCGACAACCCCCGCCTGCGCGGCCGGCCGGTGATCGTGGGCGCCGGCGTCGTGCTCGCCGCAAGTTACGAGGCCAAGGCCTTCGGCGTGCGGTCGGCGATGGGCGGGCGGCAGGCCCGGCAGTTGTGCCCGCAGGCGATCGTGGTTCCGTGCCGCTTCGAGGCCTATGCCGAGGCGAGCAAGGCGGTGTTCGCGGTGTTCGCCGACGTAACCCCGATCGTCGAAGGCATCTCCATCGACGAAGCGTTTCTCGACGTCGGCGGACTGCGGCACGTCTCGGGATCGCCGGTGGAGATCGCGGTGCGGCTGCGGCGCGACGTCCGCGAGAAGGTCGGTCTGCCGATCACCGTCGGCGTGGCCCGCACCAAGTTCCTGGCCAAGGTGGCGAGCGGGATCGCCAAGCCCGACGGCCTGTTGCTCGTGCCCACCGAGGGCGAGCTCGCCTTCCTGCACCCGCTACCCGTCCAGAAGCTGTGGGGGGTCGGTGCGATCACCGCGGCCAAGCTGCACGAACGCGGTATCACCACGGTGGGCGAGGTCGCGGAACTCGAGGAGCGTTCACTGATCGCGATGCTCGGCCCCGGCTCGGGCCGGCACCTGCACGCGCTCGCCCACAACCGGGACCCGCGGCCCGTGCAGGTCGGCCGGCGGCGCCGGTCGATCGGGGCCCAGCGCGCCCTGGGCCGCCGGGTGATGTCGGAACAGGACATCGATGCCACCCTCGTCGCGCTCGTCGACCGCGTCGCCCGGCGGCTGCGCACGGCCCGACGGCTCTGTCGCACCGTGGTGCTCCGGCTGCGCTTCGACGACTTCAGCCGCGCCACGCGATCCCACACGCTGCCCCGGCCGACCACGGATACCGACGCCTTCGTGTCGGCGCTGCGGGCCCTGATGGCGGCCGCCATGCCGATGATCGATCGGATGGGTCTGACGCTCATCGGGGTGACGCTCGCCAACCTCGACAACGTCGGTGCCGTCCAGCTCGAACTGCCCTTCGGGGCCGACGCCCGCGTGATCGACGGCGCCGTGGACAGCATTCGCGATCGCTTCGGCACCAAGGCGATCACCCGGGCCGTGCTGCTCGGGCGCGACCCGGGCATGACCGTGCCGCTACTGCCCGACTGACCACCCGGCCTACTGGCGGCGCCAGCGTAGTAGCACATCTGCTACCGTGTTTTCCATGGAAACGGTAGGGCTTCGAGAGCTGCGCCAAAATGCATCTGACCTGGTCCGCCGCGTCGAGGCCGGCGAGGAGATCGACATCACCGTCTCCGGCCGGCCCGCGGCCCGGCTGGTCCCCGCAGCGTCGCAGCGATGGCAGCGGTGGGAGGACATCGCCGACGTGTTCGTCGGGCGCCCCGACCCGGATTGGGAGCGTGACCGCGACCTGATCGATCAGGCTCCCGTCGACCCGTGGGACGACCGTCGGTGAAGGCGATCCTCGACACGAGCGTCTTGATCGCGACGGACGTTCCCCCGCTGGAGGGCGAGCTGGCTATCAGCGCCGCCGCCCTCGCCGAGCTGCATTTCGGCGTGCTCGTCACCGCCGATGCGGCAGTCCGGGCGGATCGGCTGCGCAGGCTGTCGGAATTCGAGCGCCGGTTCACGGCGCTGCCGATCGATGCATCGGTGGCCACCAGCTACGGGCAGCTCGCGGCGGCGGTTGCGGCTACGGGTCGTCAGCCTCGATTTCGGGTGATGGAGCTGTTGATTGCGGCCACCGCCCACGCCCATTCGGCGCGGCTCTACACGCGAAGCCCGCGCGACCTTGCTGGCATCGAACACCTCATCGAGATCGTCTCCGTCTGACGTGGTTATCCGAGCGACCCCTGCGTCGTGCGGCGCGCGGGGCAAGCAACACCAGGCGGGCTAGCGAGACGTCGCCCGCCAGCAGGGCACGATGTGGTCGTCGACCATGCCGGTCGCCTGCATGAGCGCGTAGGCGGTGGTGGGTCCGACG